>JAJZPO010000145.1 GCA_021811155.1 Bacillota bacterium
TATCGAATGACCCCGGCTACTAACCCACATTCGGCACCCATCCCGATATCCGGGCTGAATTAGCCAATGGTTAAAGGCATAGACAATGAATCTTCCGCCTTAAGTATTCATCTACAAAAAACTATGTTCTGCTGCAACAGATGATTAATCAGCCACATAGTTGATTGGGAACCCGAGAAAAATAACAAAGCAGGGATTTGAGGTGAGTATAGAAATGAAAAACAAGCAGGAACCCAGCAAGAGAAAAATCCTTTGGCTGGGGCTGGGAATATTCGCTGTCATCTTGGTTGTCTTAATTTTTGCGCTGCCAAAAAGGATTGACTATACCGAAGCGAGACCAGTAAGGGGCAATTTAGCGACCTATTACAGTTTTTCCGGTAGAGTAGAAGCCAAGAACAGGCAGACCTTTCTTGCCAACAGCGCAACCCAGATCTCCTCTATCAATGTAACCGAAGGACAACAAGTTTCACCCAATACTACCCTCATGACCACAGCAACCGGCCAGGCAATTCGGTCCGCCATCTCGGGTAAGGTGGGAAACATCGCCGTCAACGCCAATGAACAGGTTATGCCCGGCACAAAATTGCTGGATGTTGTGGATTACTCCAGCTTGCAGCTAAAGGTGCAGATCGATGAAAACGACCTTTCAGCGGTCTCGGTGGGTAAGGATGCGACGGTGGCCATCCATGCCCTGAACAAAAACCTCAGCTCCAAAATAACCGATGTCTCCATCGAAGGGGAATATTTAAACGGCGTGACCAATTTTACCGCCACTCTGTCCCTGCCTGCCGAAAGTGACCTGCGGGTGGGCATGTCGGCAGAGGCCAAGGTATTAAACCAGAGCGTTTCCGGCGTGATCATCCTGCCCATGGCCGCCATCCAGTTTGACCCCAACAACAGCCCCTATGTACTGCTCAAAAATGACCTGAGCGAACCTAAAATGACCGGGGTAACCATTGGCATCAATGATGGCGTCAACGCTGAGGTCAAAAGCGGTGTGACAGCCAATGACATTGTCCTGGTGCCGCCCTCAGCCAAGTGTCCCAGTTTTACGCCTAATATCCAGATGCAGCAGGGCGCAGACAATACTACCCAAGGGGCAGGCAGTACACCCCAGGGAAGCTCCGGAGGTGGCGCCGGGCAATGAGCACAATCTTGGAGATGCAGGACATTGTAAAAAGCTATTACCTGGATGCGGAAGAGCTGGTGGTGCTGAAAGACATAAACCTGAAAATCGAAGAAGGCGAGTTTGTCTCGATCTTGGGGCCCTCCGGTTCGGGAAAATCTACCCTGATGAACATTATCGGCTGCCTGGACGTTCCTACCCAGGGGAAATATGTTTTGGCGGATCATGACGTGAAGGATTTGGACGAAAAGGAACTGGCCCGTATCCGCAACCGGGAAATTGGCTTTGTGTTTCAGAGCTTTCAGCTCCTGCCCAGGCTTAATGCCCTGGAAAACGTGGAACTTCCCATGATCTACGCGGGAGAACCGCCCCAATACCGCCAAAAAAAGGCCGCTGAACTGCTGGAAAGGATGGGTCTGGGCAATAAAATGCGGAACTACCCCAACCAGCTTTCCGGCGGGCAGCAGCAACGTGTCGCCATTGCGCGTTCTGTGGTGACCGAGCCGACAATCCTGTTGGCGGATGAACCGACGGGCTCCCTCGACCAAAAAACGGGGGAGCAGATTATGGACTTGTTTGAAGAGCTTAACAATGACGGCAGGACCATTATCATGATTACCCATGATCCGAATATTGCCAGCCACGCCAAAAGGATCGTTCACATCCTTGACGGACATTTAAGCGAAGGGCCGGTGCACTAGTGCTGAGAGAAACAATCAAAATGTTCTGGACCAACATCACCCATGATAAAGTGCGCTCCTTCTTGAACGTTTTAGGAGTGGTTATCGGGGTAGCCTCCATCATTGCCCTGATTACCATCGTGCAGGGCGTGACCGGAAACATTACCAACCAGCTCTCATCCCTGGAAGCCAATAAAATCAGCATCCAGGCCACAGGTACCTGGCTTAAGCCAGGGCTTACGGAACAGGACTTGCAACAGCTCTCCAGGATCAAGGATGTCAGCGGCGTCTCGCCCACAATCTCAGGCAAGGCGACGTTGGTCTATGACGGTGTGGTCAAAAAAGACACTTCGATACAAGGCAAAAGTAATGTCTACTTCAGCTGGGAAAAAGACACTGTGTCCATCGGCAGAGGGATAAATATTCTGGACGTGCAAGGTAAGAATCAAGTGGCAGTCATAGGCAGCGATATCTCTAAAGAACTGTTTTTCGGCCAGGAGCCCCTCGGCCAACAACTGTTAATTAGGGGGAACACCTTTACCATCGTCGGTGTCTTGAAAGCGAAAAGCAGCTTTATCATGGGGTCGACAAATAAAGCCGTCCTCATTCCGTACACTACGGCCATGAAAATACTCAGCACAGGCTACATCAACACCGTTGATGTGTATATGAGCGATGTGTCCAAGTCGAATATGGTAACCAATGATGTAACAGGAATCTTAAACTCCGCCTTTAACTATCACAAGGACTCTTTCAATGTGTTCAACATGCAGAACATTATCGATGTAATTAAAAACATTACCCGGATTTTGACCCTGCTCCTAGCGGGCATTGCTTCCATCTCGCTTCTGGTCGGCGGAATTGGGATAATGAATATGATGCTGGTAACTGTTACGGAGCGCACCACGGAAATTGGGCTGAGAAAGGCCTTGGGGGCGGAACCGGCGCAAATTCAGCTGCAGTTTTTGGTTGAGTCTGTGTTTATTTCCCTCTTTGGCGGGGTTGTGGGCCTGTTCCTGGGGATTTTGATTGCCTTGGCCGCGGCCGGACTGATGAAGTTTTCTTTTTCGCTCACCGCTTGGACAATTTTACTGGCGATGGGCTTTTCCGCGGCCGTGGGCATTATTTTCGGCTTGGCCCCCGCCAGAAAGGCGAGTAAACTAAATCCCATTGATGCTTTGAGGCACGTTTAGATCTTCCGTATATCAATGCCGGATGTACAAATCAGCCTTCAGCCTTGGGCGTGTTGGCTCCGATCCTGGCAGCTTACACTTAAAATGCCTGCAAAAGTCTGAATCGCCCAGGCAAAAGCCCCTCAAATGGCGGCTAAAATACTATTCCCTCCTATCTTTTTGTAGGGCGGGCCCCGGCCGCTTCAGCAAGCTGCAAAGCACCACGGGCAGCTACCCGCTCCATATGGTCGGCATCTGCCGACTAGTTCCCGTTCGGCACTAGCCTGAACTGAAATGCTACCGAGCGCTGCCGGAGAATCCGACTGTGCGGCATGAGTGCCCAACGCTTGGGCCCAAAAGGCCGGAGCCTACGCTGACGGAAGTGGGGGCTGTAGCCCACTACCATCCTTGCCTATCTGTTCCCAAAGTAAACCCCGTCCGTTCTTCAGCCAGCGGTTCCAGATCG
>JAJZPO010000065.1 GCA_021811155.1 Bacillota bacterium
CTTGCCAAAAAGGTACCGTACAGGCGGTAGCCGATCAGCAAGATACAGGCCGCAGCGATGAGCAAGTACAGTGCGTTCACGTTCTTCATCTCCCCTTTTTGTAAAAAATAAAATTAAGACTTTTTTAGCCGGAGAATCTACTCCAGCCTGGGTTAATTTTAAGCTAACAATCTTCTTGGACGCATAATTTTAACAAAAAACGCAAAAAAACGTGCTCAACCCGCACGTTTTTGACGCTGAAATTTAAATCTTAAAGTTGCAAGGCATTTTTTACATTCTTGACAAAGGTTCTGCTCACCGGCACCAGTGATTTCTCCCGGTCCTTCATGACCAGGTTGTATGTACCGTTGAACCAGGGAATGATTTCCCGCACCATAACGGGATTGACCACATAGCTTTTATGGGTTTGCAGCAGGTCAAGCCTTTTCTGCAGTTCCGCCAGGCTGTAGCCGGCGGCGTATTCACCGTCCCGCGTTTTAACCAGTACCTGACGCCCGCTAATGTTGGCAAAAATAATTTCCTCCGGTTCCAGCAGAATGATTCTGCCGTTATCCTCCACCGCCAGCCTCGCTTTCTCTGCCGGTTTCTCCAACAAGGCCAGAATCCTGTTAATCTTACCGCCGGCGTCCCGTCCAAGGCTGAACTTGATTCGCTCCATGGTCTGCTGCAGACGTTCCTGGCTGAAAGGCTTCAGCACATAGTCCACCGCATTCACTTCGAAAGCTTCCAAAGCATGCCGGTCAAAAGCGGTGGCAAAAACCAAAAGCGGAAAATCGTTTAAACCAATCAGGCTCAGTAGTTCCCGCGCCACATTCAGACCCGACATGTCAGGCATCTGAATATCCAAAAAGACCACTTGCGGCCTCAGTTCCTGGATACCCTGCAGGGCTTCCCTGCCGTTTCTGGCCATGCCCGCCACTCTAATCCCGGACATCTCCTCCAACAGAAATTTTAGTTCGTCCCTGGCCGGCTCCTCATCATCAACTATGAACACACTAATCATATGACCTCCCTGTTGTCGCGGGAATCTGAATCCGCACCGTTGTGCCCTGTCCATTCACACTGTCAATTCTCAGCCTGGAATCGGATCCGTAAAGGTATTTCAAGCGCTCATTCACATTGTTCAGCCCAACACCCGCCCCGGTAGTGGAGCCCGGTTTTGGCAGTCCGCCAGTGTCGAGTTTCTCTCCCGGGATCCCAACCCCGTCATCTTCAATAGTCACGCGCAGCAAATCATGGTCCACCCAGCAGCGGATGTGAACCGTACCACCTTCAAGTTTGGGATAGATCCCGTGCTTAATCGCATTTTCCACCAAAGGCTGCAGGGTCAAGGCAGGCACCAGCCGTTCTTCTGCCCCAGGGTCTATCTCCTCTACTACCTTAAGGCTGTCCCCAAAACGCGCTTGTTCGATGCTGAGATAGGCCCGAATATGCTCCAATTCCTCCCGCAAAGTAACAAACTTGTCGCTCCTTTGAATGTTCTTGCGGAAAAACTCGCCCAGTTGGATCAAAAGCCTGCGGGCTTTGTCCGCGTCTGTACGGCAAAAGGAGACAATGGTGTTTAGTGCATTAAACAAGAAATGTGGGTTGATTTGCGCCTGCAGCGCCTTCAACTCAGCTTTGGATACCAGCTTTGCCTGTTCTTCTAAAGCAGCCAGTTCCAACTGGGTAGAAAACAGGCCTGCCAGCCCCTGTGCCAGTTCGATGTCCACGCTCCCAATACCGTTTTCCCGGGCCCGATAAAGCTTCAGGCTGCCCACAACCTCATCCCGGCAACGCAAAGGTACGATTACTGCCGAATGCAGGCTGCAGTCCCTATGTGTGCAGCCAATCTCGTCTTTGCTCATTGCCAGCTTGAACTCACCGCTGCGGATCACTTCCTGGGTCGCCCTGGTCATTAACGGCAGGCCAGGCAAGTGATGATTGAAACCGCTGCCCACATGCGCCAAAATCTTTTCCCTGTCGGTCAAGGCCACGGCTTCGACCTGAGCCTTCTCATAGATTATTTCAGCTGCCCGTTGGGCCGAGGCTGCGTTCAAGCCATGCCGCAGGATGGGCAGAGTGACATTGGCTATCTGCAAGGCCTTTTGTGCCTGGAGAGCGCCGGCCTTTTCTTCTTCCTCCATGGAAGAGCGTGCGATTACCACAAAAATGGCGATGCCGATAGAGTTTAAAATGATCATTGGAAGGCCGATATCCTCCACCAAATCCCAGGCAGCGCCAAAGGGCCTGGCTAAGGCCAAAATAATCAACATCTGCAGGGTCTCGGCCGCGATCCCAATTCCCAACCCTTTTTCCCAGGACAGTGTTTTGGGATCTAATCTGCGCGCCAGGACCGAGGCCAGGATCGCTTCGGCCACAGTGGCTACACCGCAGGCAAAAGCAGTAAACCCCCCAATGCTGTAGCGGTGCAATCCGGCCACAATCCCCGCCCCAATGCCAACAAGAGGTCCGCCCAACAAACTTCCAACCACCGCACCGATGACGCGGGAATTGGCTAAAGCCCCTTTGATCGAAACCCCTGTATACGTCCCCATAATCGCAATGCCGCTGAAGACCATGGTCAAAAGCAGCTTTTCCTGCCAGTTGCTGCGCCGGCGCATGGCATTTCTGAACACCTTCGTCTTGCTCAACAGGTAGGCAATCGTCACGATTACACTGGTATTTTGCGCAAGTTTAAGGAAAAGTTGAAATAACACCTAATCACCCCACCCTAAGCCCTCTGCCACCTGGTCAATAATCCGCTTAACCTTCCCTTCACCCTGCCTTAAGTCCACAATGAGACTGCAAGTAATTTACAGATTGACATATATTATAACACACTTTACTATAAAGATAAGCACATTGGGGGGGGATGAGACAATGGTATGTCACAAATGCGGCATTAAGGTTGATGAAAATGGATTGTGCCCTATCTGTGATTCCGGCATGCTCAACAAACCCGACGAAGAGATTGACTAAAATCTTAAATGCTACTACTTGAGGCAGCCGCCAGGCTGCCTTATCTTTTTTGTTGAAAGGTTATAACACACAGAAAATTTTACTTTTGTTATATTACAGTATGGTCATAAACCAGTCTGCCTGTTATAATATAGTAACAGGATTCGCTCTCTAATCTTACACAGAAGGATAGAGAAAGGTGGAAAAGAGATGGCAGCCAAACAGGAAACCACATCCGTGAGCGTAGAACAACAGAATAACCCCAACGTGCTGCAGGCTCCTCTGTGCACTCACTGTGAAAAAGAGGGAAAGTGCGGCAGCTGCATTGCATTTTAAGCGGAAAGGCTGTCCTTCAGGACAGCCTTTTGTTTCAACGGTATTGGAGATTATCTTGTTGCGGTATTGCCTCCCTGATTTTCTTCAACATGGGCAAGATCCCGGACAATCTCCGCCAGATTGGGGATGGTGGGCAGCACGGCCAACAGAGTCTCCCGGGCAAACCGCCGAATCTCCCACTGGGCATGTGGGCTGAGGCGGAGGAGCCAGAGGTGGATCAGGCTACGCAGGTTGAAGGTTACCGTCGCCCGGATCAGAATGCCGCAGGGCGCGAGATAGCGGGCATCTTCTTTCTTTAAGCCATACTCCCGCCATTTGCTGTACAATTTATGGACAGCTTCCATATCTGCACGCCACTCATCCTCCCTGCCCAGCGAGGTTACCTCGGGAGGAATGACGGCGGCAAAGTCATCTACCGTGGGCTCTGTGTAGCGGTGGCTTTGGGCGGTATAGCTTGCATTATAAGAGATGCTGTCCAGCAGGATGTAATCGTGGTCAGCATCATAGGCGGTTCCGATACGCTGCCGCACAAGCTGCTCCCAGGCGACCCTGCTCATCTCCACACTAAAGGTATATGCAGCGTGCTCCAATACGCTTTGGTGCTTGATATTGCGCCGCACCACATCTATATTGGCTTTTTTACCCTGACGCTCCAGCTGATAGCATTGGCTGAAGGCCCTGACCAGAACCTCTTCAGCATTGGGAGTGTGACTTTCCAGCCTAACCAACAAATTAACCTCCCCCGAGCCGGATGTTATCAGCCGGCTTTAGATTTCTCTTCTTCCATGTTAGCCAAACTCCCGGACAAAAGTCAAGCATAGCATATAATGGTGTCGAAATCTGATTCGACAAAAGATCTTCGTCCCCTGCTTGTACTTCGAAAAGTAAACCCGAAACAGCAATTCGAGCGGGAGACTCCGGCGAAGCCGGAGTCTCGTCAATAAATATCGAAATATTCCCGAACTCCTGGCACCCATAGGCCAAGCCTGACAATCAAAAGGGCACCCTTTAATCCCAGGGTGCCCTTGACAAAAATCACTGGCCTCACTTCTCCGCAGCCGAGACAGCACTTTCCCCTTGTTCTCCGGTGCGTATTCTCACGGCATTTTCCAGCGTGGAGACGAAAATCTTGCCGTCCCCGATCTCACCGGTGCGCGCCGTCTCCGCAATCACCTTAATCACATTTTCAGCATACTCTTCCATGACCACTACTTCAATTTTTACCTTGGGCAAGAGGTGGATGGTATATTCTACGCCCCGGTACACCTGGGTATGGCCCTTTTGGTGGCCGCAGCCAATGACTTGGGTCACGGTCAGGCCGTTGACTCCCAGCCTGCCCAAAGCGTCTTTAACTTCATCCAGCTTGCCTGGCCTGATCACAGCCTCAATCTTTTTCATATTCGCCCTCCGTCATTTTGTATTTTGTTACTTTGCAGGGTTTCCCCCCGGAACCACACTTACCACCGGAGCTTTATGAGCGCTGGGCAGGCCGAAAACAAGACCGGTGCCCACGAAATCCGGGTAAGCCTGTTCACCGTGCATGGATAGGTCGAGGCCGGTATCTTCCTCTTCAGCCGTGGCTCTGACCTTAACAACCAGATTGATGGCTTTCAAGATTACGAAGGTAGCAGCTGCGGCAAAAGCTATGGTAACTCCAACGCTGACTGCCTGGACAACCAGTTGATGGGCGTTGCCGTAAAAAAGCCCGTCATTTCCGGCCGGGTTAACAGCCTTGGTGGCAAAAAGCCCTGTGGCCAGAGCTCCCCACATCCCCCCCACGCCGTGACAGCCGAAAGCATCCAGGGCATCGTCATAACCAAGCTTCGCTTTCAGTACGCTCACCGCCAGGTAACAGACAGCACCACCCACCAGGCCAATCAAAATGGACGCGGGTACGGTCACAAACCCTGCGGCGGGAGTGATTGCCACCAATCCCGCAACAGCTCCGCTGGCGGCGCCCAGTACAGTGGGCTTGCCGTTTTTCAGCCATTCCACCCCGGCCCAGGCGAGAGCCGCGGCGGCAGCCGATGTATTGGTAGTGACAAAGGCGCTGGCTGCAAGTCCGTTGGCCCCCAGGGCGCTTCCAGCATTGAAACCGAACCAGCCGAACCACAGCAATCCTGCGCCCAGAACGGTCATGGGAATATGGTGCGGCGCCATCGGTTCAATTCCGTGCCCTTTACGTTTGCCCAGGACCAGCGCAGCCACCAGGCCGGAAACCCCGGAGCTGATATGGACCACAGTACCGCCGGCGAAATCCAGGGCCCCCATGTTTCTTAGAAACCCGTTGGTGCCCCATACCCAGTGGGCCAGGGGGTCATAAACCAAAGTTGCCCAGGCCAGAACAAAGAGCACAAACGCTGGAAACCGCATCCTTTCGGCTACTGACCCGGAAATCAGCGCCGGAGTAATAACGGCAAACATCAGCTGAAAAGCCATAAACATCAGGGCCGGAATCGTAGCAGCATAGCCAGGGTCAGGGGCTTGGCCCACGCCATTCAGGCCCAGCCAATTCAAGCCTCCGATTAAGCTTGCATGATCCGGTCCGAAGGCTAAGGAATATCCAATGAGCACCCACTGGATGGACACGAGGCCGAGAATTATCAGGCTGTGCATAATTGTGCTTAAAACGTTTTTCTTGCGCACCATGCCGCCGTAAAATAAGGCCAATCCCGGTGTCATCAGCATCACCAGGGCAGAGGAGATTAGAACAAAAGCTGTGTCCCCGGTATCAATTTTGGCAGTACCGTCTGCCGCAAATGCAGCCAGTGGAAAGGCAAGTAAAAACAGGGCTGTCAAGATGAAGGTCCATGTTCTTCGCATAAATTTCTTTCCCTCCCTTTTTGGCAAAAAAAATGGCGCTTCAGAAAACTGAAGCGCCATTGCTTTCATAAAGTATAATAAATGTGTTTATAGTGCCTATAAGATACGCGCATATCTTGCAATGAATTGTAACCTTCTTCATTGCAAAAAACAAGGGTTTCAGATGATGAATCTTGTATACTTTCCAAACGGGCATGAACCAAAACTTCCATGCCAAGGAAAGGCCAAAGATGTTTCAACACTCTGCTAAGTCAAATCAGCAAACCCCTTGCCCAGTACCTCCTTGGCATCGCCCACAATGACAAAGGCCTTTGGGTCAAGTTCCTTGACCAGCCTTTTGACCCGCACGAGTTCGCTCAAGGAGACAACACACAGGACCACATCCTTGTTGCCGTGGGTGTATCCCCCTTTGCCGCTCAGGATGGTTGCCCCGCGGTGCACCTCCTTGATTACGGTTTCAGCTATAGCGTGCCCATTCTCAGTAATGATCATAGCTGATTTGGCCGGAATCCCTTCCAGAATTGCATCCAAGACCTTGGTGGACACAAACAGGGCTACCAAAGTATACATAATCTGGCGGCTGTCCAGAACCGCCCAGGAGGCCAGGATAATGATTACATTGGCCGCAAGCGAAATATTGCCAATGCTGTACCCGTACCGACGGTTCAAGACCTTGGCCACAATGTCATTTCCGCCCAGACTCCCTTCTGAACGGAAAACCAGCGCTACTCCTATTCCCTGCACCACTCCCCCGTAAAGGGCTCCCATCAGTACATCCCCGTTCGGTGCCAGGCTGATTCCTTTAAATACTTCCAGGAATAAGGACGACATCAAAACCCCAACCGCTGTGCGCACGATAAACCGTGGTCCAATCTCCCTCCAGCCAATTATCAGGAGCGGGATGTTCAGAGCTACTGTGACCAGTCCTATCGGCCAGGCGAAAAGGTAGTAAGCCAGGAGCGCCAGGCCGGCCACTCCTCCCCCGCCCAACCTGGAGGCTACAATAAATCCCTGGGTACCGAGCGCAAATATGGCCGACCCAACGCTAATTCCCAAGATATCGAGCAAAATCCTACGCAAAACCGGTTGTCCCCCCATTTTTTAGTGTGTTGGTCCTCCTGCTGATTGTTGATCAATCGTACAAATTCTATGCTTTGATCAAGCACTGCCGGTTTAGTTCCGCTATAAGTTCCTTTACGGCATCCCGCTCCTCTGCGGCCAGGGCCAGTTCCTGTTTGATCAGGCTGAGTTCCTCCATCACCGTATCATGGGTTTCCAGGAGCAATTTTTCCTGGTCTTCTCCTGCCTTACGCGAAACATAACCCAGTACCGGCAGCGCGGCGCCCTGAAAAAACACCGAAATTCCATACTGCATCCAGCCCACCAACCCCTGGGGCCTCTGCCAGATCAGCGGCGCCAGAACCAACAGGGATACTGCGTAAAACATGCCCATGGTGGACAAACCGTAAGCCAGCTTGTCGCCCAGCCAATCGTTAAAACGTTTATCCATAGATCCTTCACCCCACGCAGTCGATTTTTTCAGCAGTGTGCTCTTATATATTACCTTAAAACATCATGTTTTGACAAAGTGAAGCTTCCGACATTCTAGGCCTTGTCCAGGCAAGTAAAAAGCCCCCAACCCAAATTAATGGATAGAGGGCTTCCTAGACTTTTGGCCTTGATTTCCTTACTTTATTCCTTTATCGTTATCAGCAAACGGAGAAAATCGATGTTTTTTTTGACTATTTCGGTAAATCCTACTTACAACCGACCACGACAAACTAAAACAAACTACATCCAACTATCCCAAACTAAGACATTGACTTTTTGGGTCAACTGTTTTAAACTTTACTCGTCATCGAGGGAGGAATAACTATGCACGGCAATCCGCCCCTGACGGCAGAAGAAGCCGCCCGCATCCTGAAAATTTCAAAATATACCTTTTACGAGTTGGTGAAACGGGGAGAGATACCGGTTCAGCGCGTGGGGCGCCAAATGCGAATTGATCCGGATGCTCTGGACAGGTACCTGAGCGGGAATCCAAACCCGGGGCTGCCCGAGAGGACAGCGGAAACCGCAAATGTTTCCCCTGCTGCCGGGCCTGCGCTCTCGTTCACCGGCAGTCATGACCCGGTGATTGACCTGTTGCGGGAATTCATGCAGCATTCCGTACCGCCGGTTGCACTGTCGGCCTCCTACACCGGCAGCATGGAAGGACTAATCGCACTCTATAAACGGCAGACAGATTTTGCGGGCATACACCTGTGGGATGACAGCAGCGAAGACTATAACCTGCCTTTTGTCAGGTATGTGCTTGCAGGCGAGCCTGCCACAGTAATCAATTTGGTGCAGCGCATCCAAGGTTGGCTGGTTCCTCCAGGCAATCCCCTGCGGCTTGGTGCATGGAATGACATCGCAAAACCAGGACTTCGCTTCATCAACCGCCAGAAGGGTTCCGGGACCCGGGTGAGGCTTGACGCCTTTTTGCGCAAGGCAGGAATTTCGCCCGCCTCGATTAACGGCTATGAGCGGGAGGAAACTACCCATTTTGGGGTAGCCTGTCGTGTGGCCAATGCGGAAGCGGATGCCGGTCTCGGTGTCCAATCGGCCGCTGCCACCTTTGGTCTGGATTTCGTGCCCTTGTTCCACGAAAGGTACGATATCGTCTGCCTGCAGGAGACAACCCGGACACCGCTGTATCAGCAGCTGCTGTCTGTCTTAAGGTCTGCCCCCTTCCACCATGCCGTGCATAGCCAGGCAGGTTACGACACCTCCCTCACCGGCAAAATTTTAACCCAGTCCAGCAAATAACAGATAATGAGAGGAGAAAGAATGTGAAACAACGGGTCCTGTTGAAATTCCTGGCGCTTTTGCTTATCTTATTAACCCTTTCAGGCTGCGGCGCCACCACTGGCACGCAAACATCTACCGCTCCTGCCGCTCCGGCTAACCCGGATCTGATTTTAGCTACTACCACCAGTACCCAGGACAGCGGCCTGCTTGATGTTCTGATTCCGCAATTCGAGAAAAAGACAGGCTACAAGGTTAAAACGGTGGCCGTTGGAACAGGGGCCGCACTGGCAATGGGTGAAAAGGGCGAAGCAGATGTCCTTTTGGTCCACGCCCCGAAGGCTGAAAAAAAGCTGATTGACAACCAGACCGCCATTAACTACAGGCTGGTCATGCACAATGATTTCATCATAGTCGGCCCCGCTTTCGACCCGGCCAAAATTAAAGGTCTAAAGACTGCGACGGAGGCCTTTAAGGCTATTTCGGACAGCAAGTCGGTCTTCGTTTCACGCGGTGACGATTCTGGCACCAACAAAATGGAAAAGTCACTTTGGCAAAAAGCAGGGATTAAGCCAGCCGGCACTTGGTACCAGGAGAGCGGTACCGGCATGGGCCAGACTCTTAACATCACTTCTGAAAAGGAAGGGTATACCCTGACTGACCGCGCTACATACCTGGCTAACAAAAAGAACCTGAAGCTGGACATCCTGCTTGAGGGCGAGGTTTCCCTGCTGAATATCTATCACGTGATGCAGGTAAACCCTGACAAATTCCCCAAAGTAAATAAGGATGGCGCAAAGGCCTTCGTTGAGTTTCTGGTTGCACCGGATACCCAAAACCTGATCGCAGGTTTCGGCAAAGACAAGTACGGCCAACCCCTCTTCTTTGCCGATGCAGGCAAACAGGAAAGCGAACTCGGAAAGTAAAAGGTCTGAAAGGGTCGTGCCTGAATGGAGCTTATTTGGCAAGGTATAGTGGAAGCCTGCCGCCTGCTTCTTGCCGGAGATCCCGAGGTGCTCCAGGTTACTCTGTTGACCTTCAAGGTTTCCGGTGCAGCAACTTTGCTCAGCATTATTTTCGGGGTTCCTCTGGGAACCCTTTTAGCCTTAAACCGGTTTCCGGGCCGCCGCGTTGTGCTCAGTCTGGTAAACACCGGCATGGGTTTGCCTCCAGTAGTGGTCGGGCTTTGGGTCTCGATTTTCCTCTGGCGTTCCGGCCCTTTTGGCTATCTGAACATCATGTATACACCTGCGGCCATCATCGTTGCTCAGACTGTGATTGCTTCTCCCCTTGTGATTGGGCTCACCAGCGCCGCCATTCAGCAAACCGATCCCAAACTGAGGCTGCAAATCCGGGCCCTCGGTACAACAAGTCCTCAATATGTCTGGCTCCTGTTAAAGGAAGTGCGCTTTTCCCTGCTGGCTGCCGTTATTGCAGGCTTCGGTGCAGTCGTCTCGGAGGTTGGGGCTTCCATGATGGTAGGCGGAAACATCAAAGGCCAGACCCGCGTCCTTACCACCGCTACCGTACTGGAGGTATCCAAGGGCAACTTTGACGTTGCCATAGCTTTAAGCGTTATCCTGTCCTTACTTGCCTATGGTGTGACTTTAGGGCTTACACTCGTTCAGCAGAATCGACAGGGGGGATAACAATGTTGGAAGCTCGCGGCATTCGCTGGCAGAAAAATGGCAAGGACATTTTGCAGGGAATTGACTTCAATCTGGCCCAAGGTGAGTGTACGGGCCTGATTGGACCTAACGGTTCGGGCAAAAGCAGCTTGCTAAAAATCCTTGCCTTCTTGGAGCGGCCTACAGCAGGATTTCTGCGGTTTAGGGGCAGATCTGTTCCTGGCACGGTTCCGCTGGAGATTCGCCGCAAGATTGCGGTAGTGTTTCAGGAATCCCTGCTGTTAAACTGCAATGTCTATGATAATGTAGCGTTGAGCCTGAAAATCCGCGGAATGCCTAAAAAGGAGGCACAGCGAAGGGTAATCTCCTGGCTTGAGCGTTTCGGCGTCGCCCACCTGCAGCGGCAGCATGCCCGACTCCTGTCCGGCGGGGAAGCCCAAAGGGTCAGTTTGGCACGGGCCTTTGTCCTGGAGCCCGATGTGTTGTTACTCGATGAACCTTTTTCCGCCCTTGACGCTCCCACCCGAGAGTCTCTCCTGCATGACCTGGCTGGAGTCTTTCGTGACACAAAAACGACAACTGTCCTGGTAAGTCACGAGTTCAGGGATATTGAGCGCTTAACCCAGCGGGCCAGCGTTATGATTGACGGGCAGATTGTAGCCTCCGGCTCCCCGCCGGACCTGCTCCACACCCCCCAAGTTGGCCGGGCAACAGACTTTTTGTCCCACTGGTACGCTTAATTCTGTTGCAGCAAACGCCTTGGATCAAAAGAACCGTGCTTCCGCACGGCTTTCTTTATCCACGAAGAGCTGTTTGGTTTTTGTATAAAGCAACCATTCTTTGCTCAAGCTAAAGCAGAGATTTAAATGCTGGAGGGATTCAAACCATGCAGCTGTCGGCCAGAAATCAATTGAAAGCAAAGATTACCCACATTAAAAACGGACCTGTGTCAACCGAATTGACGCTAGACCTCAATGGCCAGACAATGGTATCAACCATTACTACTGAATCAGCAAATACTTTGGGACTGAAAACCGGAGATAATGTGACAGCTCTGGTCAAAGCAAGCTCAGTCATGATCATGAAGTAAAACCGCATCGAATCTGTATGAACCTGGCCCGGTGGGAAACCCGGGCCATTTTCTATGCCCGGTGAATCCGGTGGCTACTGGACTCTAGAGGGAACCGGTTCCTGGACTTGCGCTCCAGCTTGCCCGGCTCCAGGCTCAGTCCCTGGTGGCGCAGCAATTTCGCCACGCCCTGAGCCGGTCCGCTGTTTTGGCAGTATTCGCAGGTGCAGGGACCTTCGCTGTACTCCGGTTCGTCATAAACTGTAATCACCCCTTCATAGTTGCGCAGGATTACCCTGTTCTTGCCCTGGGATACCAGATACTGCGGCATTACCGGTATTTTACCCCCACCGCCCGGAGCATCCACTACGAAGGTGGGAACCGCATAGCCGCTGGTATGCCCCCTCAGGTTTTCCATTATTTCTATTCCTTTGGCCACAGTGGTACGGAAGTGTTCTATGCCCCTGGCAAGATCGCACTGGTAGAGGTAATATGGTCGTACCCTGTTGTACACCAGCTCCTGGACAAGTTTCTTCATAGTGTTCGGGCAATCGTTGATTCCCCTTAACAGGACTGACTGGTTGCCCAGAGGGATTCCCGCATTGGCTAACAGACTAAGGGCTTGCCTGACCTCATAGGTCAGCTCTTTCGGATGGTTGAAATGGGTGTTCACCCATACCGGCTGGTATTTGCCCAACATCTTGACCAGCTCCGAAGTGATGCGCTGGGGCAGTACAACCGGTGTTCTGGTGCCTACGCGGATAATTTCCACATGGGGAATACCCCGCAGGCCGGAGATAATTTGCTCCAGCCGCTGATCAGACATCACCAGAGGGTCGCCGCCGGAAACCAGGACATCTCTGAT
The DNA here is from genome assembly GCA_021811155.1 of Bacillota bacterium. Lineage (GTDB taxonomy): Bacteria > Bacillota > Desulfitobacteriia > Desulfitobacteriales > JAJXUE01 > JAJZPO01. The sequence continues at coordinate 12,452 of JAJZPO010000065.1, forward strand.
CTGGGGCGTCCGGCGAATATATTCGATAGCCTTCTGAACCTGATCCGGAGCCAGCGGACTATCGGTTTGTCCCGCCAGGCGGCGCCGTGTGCAGTGCCGGCAGTACATGGAACACTGGTCTGTTACCAGGAGCAGAACCCGGTCGGGATAGCGGTGGGTCAGGCCTGGTACAGGTGAATCCGCATCTTCGCTTAACGGGTCGAGCATGTCATAGGTCCCTATCCTTAGTTCCTGGGAGTTTGGCACTCCTTGTTTGCGGATTGGGCAGGCTGCATTCTCTTTGTCCATCAGGCTGGCATAGTAAGGTGTTACGGCCATGCGGAGACTCTGGAGGCAGTCCTTGATTCCGGCTTCCTCAGCTGCAGTAAGATTTATCACCTGTTTTAGCTGCTCTACACTTGTAATGCGGTTGGCGACCTGCCAGCGCCAGTCATTCCACAGTTCTTCGCTCACGCTCCGCCACAGGGGGATGTCGCGAAAGTCTTGCATGCTTTTCCCTCCTGCCTGCAAAATTGCCATGTTATTCAGCTTCAATTGCAAACTGGGTGCCAACAGCAAAACCCTGGTTTTCGGCCAGACCTTCCCTGTCACATGGCCCAAATTTGGGCGTTCCTGCCCGGATTTCGGCAGTGGGACAGCGTTTCGAGCTCTTCAAAGCATCATTTTTAGATTAGGCAGACGGCGATCCAGGCAAAACAAAGGGGCGCATCCTGCTTGAAAGGAACGCCCCAGGGTACTGTCCAGACACAGTTATGGCATTTTCTTTTGGGCTCGGGCCCGGATCCGAAGCGGCTTAAAGGACGTGCTGCCGGTTTTCAGGCGCTGATTTCATGTCCAGCCGCCTGAATGCCTGCTTACCCCCTGCCAAAGCCCCGATCCAGCCGTTCGAGCAAGTCCAGAAGGCTGCTGCACCAGAGCATGCAAGCATCCATTGTCTATGTTCTCTTCACCATGCCCATGCCCTTCAGTTTGTATTGCAGGGTCTGCCTTGGTATGCCGAGAAGTCTTGAGGTGCGTGAAATGTTACCTCCGGCTTTGGCAAGAGCCTGGTTGATAATGGATCGCTCCACCTTGGCCAGGGCTTCGCTCAGGCTCAACCCCTCTATTCCCCCTAAACTCAGCTCCTCCGTCTTTCGTGCCGCTAAATAGGCAGGCAGGTGACTTATTTCCAGATACTCTCCCTCGGCAATGTTCAGAGCTCCTTCGAGAGTGGCACGAAGTTCCCGCACGTTGCCGGGCCAGTCGTAAGCGAGAAACACCTTTTCCACCTCGGCCGTCAGACCCTTCACCCGGGTCCCTATGCGCCGGTTTAACTCCGCGAGAAAGTTCGTGCTTAAGAGCAGGATATCCCTGCGGCGCTCCCTTAATGGCGGGATCTGGAGGTTGACCACATTGAGTCTGTAGTACAGGTCCGGGCGCAGCAAGTTTTTTCCCACAGCCTCACGGGGCTCCACGTTGGTTGAAGCAATAATCCTCACGTTTACCCGCCGCACCTTGGCCTCGCCAATCCGGCGTACGAACCCGTCCTGAATAAACCGCAAGAGCTTGGACTGCAGTTCAACATCCAGGCATGTTATCTCATCCAGGAACAGGGTTCCGCCATCGGCAAGTTCCACCAGGCCCGGCCTGTTTTCCGCTCCGGTAAAGCTTCCTCTAGCCGTACCAAACAGTATTCCTTCCATCAGGGAGGCGGGCAGGGCAGCACAGTTTTGACTGATAAAGGGTCCGCTCCGCCTGGGGCCGGCATTGTGAATCGCCTGGACCAACAGTTCCTTTCCCGTGCCGGTTTCACCGCTTACCAGTACCGGCGAATTGGTACGGGCTGCCCGCATGGCCCTGTTTTTCATTTCCAGCACCCCTATGTCCTGGCCCACGATATCATCCAGCACATAGCGAGCCTGCTCCCGTTCCCCTCCATGCTGACGGCTGAAACGGTAGGCATTGACTTCCGACTGCAGGTCTACCACCTTTTCAGCCAATTGTTTCACCTGGGTCAAATCCCTGGTGATGTCAACTGCTCCGAGCACAGTTGTGCCGTTCTTCAGCGGCAGAGTGGCAGACTCCAGAAATACCGGCGAACCGTACATATTGCTGATGCTCTGTTCCTTGGTGATGACCCGCTCTCCGTTCTTCAATGCCCGCAGAATTGTGCTCGTTTCGCCATCCAGGGAAGGGAACATCTCCAGCACGTGTTTGCCGATAGCATCTTCCGGTCTGATGCCGTCGATCTGGGCGGCTGCAGTATTATAATACAAGGTGCAGCCCTTGCTGTCCGTGACATGAATTCCTTCACTCACGTGCTCCAGCAACACTTCAATCAGGGAGAGGAGGAACGCTTTGTCCAAGGTGCATCCACCTGCCCGAATTCAGAGTTTTCCCTACCGTTCTTTAATCCGCCGCAAGGCTTGAGCGGCGCTTTCCCTTACGCCTAAAGACTCTGCATAGTCCTGGGCCAGCCGTTCCAGTTCCCCTACTGCCTGGTCAGCCCCAAGCAGTCCCAGGGCAGAGGCAGCCTCCTCCCTGACACCGTCCACAGGATCGCACAGCATGCCGAGCAACGGCTCAATCCCAGCCGCAATACCCAACCGGCCTAAGGCCTGGCAGGCCTTAGAGCGTATCAGGCTGTCCCTTTCTTCCAAGCAGCTGCAGGCAAAGGGGAAAGCTGTCTCGAGTCTGCCCAGCACTTCCAACACATAGAGGTCCACCCTGCGGTTCACCCGTTTGAAAATTCCGGTTAACAGGTTCACTGCCTGAGACGGCTTGACCTCCCGTACCACCCAGTCCATGAGTTTGGTCAGAACCTCCGGGTTTTGCTGCAGCAGAAACTGCCCCGCTCCTGCCGGATCATCCAGCGCCAGGAAATCAGCCAACTGGGATGACAGTTTAGGCAGCAGGAATCCCGCAATGGTCTTGGCGCTTTTTTCACTCAAAGTCAGTTTTCCTGTTTTGTTCTCCTGCAGCCAGTGCAGAGCAATGAGACCCTGCAAGATGCCGGGGAGCAGGGTCGGCCGTTCCCTTAAAGCGAAAGCTTGGTCCTGTGCATAGGATTCCCGCAGCGCACCAGCCAGGGTCCCCTTTTCCAGCCTGCCCTCATTGGCATGCACCACCTCAAGCAGGGAAACCAGGTCGGAAACTTCAAGCGGAAGACCTAGGTCAAAGATCACCTGCTCCAACATCAGCCTTTCCTGGTACAACGGTTCCCCACTTGTTGCGGCATTAAATTGGTAGAGGAAACTCAGTTGCTCCCAGCCGAATTCCCGCAGTTCCTCATTTTGCAGGCAGTCCAGCAGGCTGATGCCACGCCCGGAAACGAACCGCCTGACTTTTTTCAGCCGCAGCAGCAGGAGATCCAGGTACTCCAGGGGATAACACAGCCGCTCAGCAATGTTTGGCAGGGACTCACCGCTTACCCAAAGCCGGAAAATCCGCCGCCAGGGTTCTTTCGGATCTGTGACCTGCTGCAATTCACTGGAGCCGGAGGCAGCCTTGAGCAGGTCAGCTGCAGCCCCTGAAGCCGTAGCTTGCGGGTAGGCAAACTGGGTTTTCAGCTTCCAGGCCACAATTTCCAAAAAAGTCTGGTTTTGCAGCAGGTCCCGGTTATTGCCGAAACACTGCACCAGGTCCGGAATTACAACCTCATGCAGGTACTGCAGGGCCAGGGGGCTCCGAGGTCCGCCCCATTCCACCAACAAAACCGCGCCCACACTGCGGCTCAAGTCCTGGCCCTTTTCCTCACTCCATCCGTGCTTGGTACTTGCCACTTTGCCTTCACCCCTTTCCCGCATTCTGCAATTCAGCCTTGCCTGAGACACCGGCTTGGGCCTTGGCTTCAAGCCCCAAGCGCCAGCCCAGTTCCAATGCCGCCAGATTCCTTTCAGCAGTTCCCTTTGGAGCCCGCTGCAGCACGCCCTGGCGGATATCCTCATAACTAAGCCAGCCACTGACTGCTCCAACCACCCCCAGTGCAACCACGTTGGCGCTCTGCTCGCTGCCAAATTCCGCCTTGGTGAGCCGGGTTACCGGCAAGGCAAAATAGTTCTTCGAGCGCGGTTTTACCTCCTGCACAAAGGTGCTGTCAACTATCAGCACAGCCTCCTCGTCCAGCGGCAACCCGTACTTTTTGTATGCTTCCGGGCTCATTGCCAGGACCAGGTCTGGGTTCATTACCTTCGGATAACTGATTGTCTCCTCGCTGATGATTACTTCCGCTTTGCTTGCTCCGCCCCGGGCTTCCGGGCCGTAACTCTGGGTCTGAACCACATTTTTACCCGCTGACACTGCACCCTCAGCCAGCATGATAGCCGCCAGGATTAAACCTTGCCCACCGGTACCGGTCAAAAGGGCCTGCTGTTTAGCCATCTGCGCTGCCACCCCGCAATCTCTCCCGCAGTTTACCGTAACCGGCTACAAACTCGGGCGCCTGGGCTTTAAATATATCACCAATCAGGAAATCTTCACCGCCAAGCTCCCCCCGGGTAACCGCATGCTCTTTTTGCCAGAGAACCATATCCGCCGGCGTCTTGAACTTGTTTCTCCGCCCATAGGACACCGGACACTGTGAAATGGCTTCAACTATGGAAAAACCCGGATTATTATAGGCGTTCACCAACAGCTTGGTCAGCAGTTGGTTATGGTATGCAGTGGCCCGGGCTCCATAGGTTGCTCCAGCGGCGCGGGCCAGGTCCAACAGGTCAAAAGGCCGGTCCAGATTGCCATAGGGCGAGGTAGTAGCCCTCTTGTCATGGGGCGTCAGGGGTGAACACTGACCACCGGTCATGCCATAGATACTGTTATTGATGACCAGCGCCGTAATGTCGATATTGCGCCTGGCGGCGTGAATCAGATGGTTGCCCCCGATAGCGCTGCTGTCCCCATCCCCCATAACCACAAACACATCCAGTTCCGGCCTAGCCAGCTTCAAACCGGTGGCGAAAGCCAGTGCCCGGCCGTGGGTGGTGTGCAGCGTATTGAAGTCCAGGTAACCCGTCATGCGGGACGAGCAGCCGATGCCAGAAACCACCACCACCTTGTTTTGGTCCAGCTGCAGATTCTTGATGGCCCGCACAAAGGCGGCGGTGACCGTGCCGATGCCGCAGCCGGGGCACCAGATGTGGGGCAGGGCCTCAGTGCGGAAGTACTGGGCTATTTCACTGAACACCGGACATCACCTCCTGGATTTTTAGCAGAATTTCGTCAGGAGTAATGAGCTCCCCGTCAAAGCGGTTGAGGCGGTGCACCTGCCGCCGGCCTACAACTCTCTCTACCTCTCCAACCAGTTGACCGCAGTTCATCTCAGGCACCAGGAACGTTTTGCCGCTTAATTTCTCCAGCTGCTCAACAGGGAAAGGCCAGATTGTTTTCGGTCGGAACAGCCCGACTTTCAGTCCGGAGCCTCGGGCCGCGTTTACCGCCTCCAAGGCGGAGCGGGCCGTACAGCCGTAAGCGAATACTACCAGTTCCGCATCCTCGACCGCCACTTCCTCATACAGCGTGATCCGGTCCAGGTAGCGGTCGAGCTTATGGTTGAGCCGCCCAAGCAGTTTCTCAGTTACCGCCGGCTTGCCGCTGGGCAGGCCGGTGATGTCATGAATCAGCCCTGTTACGTGATGACGGTAACCGTCACCGAAATTGGCCATGGCCGGGACCATGCTCGCATCGTTTTCATACGGGTAATACTTGTCGGGCGGTACAACCGGCTTTTTGCGGTCCACCACCTCCACTGCGTCGGGCAGTTCCACTCTCTCCCGCAGGTGCCCGATCACCTCGTCCATGAGCAGTATCACCGGCACCCGAAATTCTTCCGCAAAGTTAAAAGATTTAACCGCCAGTTCGAAGCATTCCTGCACAGAATAGGGGGATAATACAATCACCGGATGGTCGCCGTGGGTACCCCAGCGGGCCTGCATCACGTCGGCCTGGGCCGGGGAAGTCGGCAGTCCAGTGCTGGGCCCCCCCCTCATGACATTGACCACCACACAAGGAATTTCCGTAGCCGCAGCGTAGCCTAAGTTCTCCTGCTTCAGGGAAAAGCCCGGCCCGCTGGTAGCTGTAAGCGCCTTCACTCCAGCCAGTGATGCCCCTATTACCGCAGCCATACTGGCTATTTCATCCTCCATTTGAATGAAACTGCCTCCTGCCAGGGGAAGCTTTTCCGCCATTAATTCGGCAATTTCCGAAGAAGGAGTTATAGGATAACCGGCGAAAAATCGGGCGCCGGCCATTAGAGCCCCCTCAGCGCAGGCTTCATTCCCCTGCATCAACCTGGACCTACTCATCTTCTTTCACCTCAATGTTGATAGCAAAGTCAGGGCAGATGCGTTCACAGATTTTACAGGCAATGCACTGTTCCGGAGCCAGTACTATTACTCTCCCCAGTTCGTCACTGCCCAGCACCTTTTTGGGGCACAAAGCCTGGCAGACCCCGCATTTTTTACACCAGTCCGCCTTAATTTTGATGATAGAATTTTGATCGGAAACTGCTGCCAAGACATGACCATCTCCTTTGCTGTCCGGGTATTGCCTGCCCCGTTTAAATCCTATGCCCGGCACGAACATTAATGTAACTTCAAGGTTTTCTAAATATTCAACTTTTTATAATTAAATCCTGCCAATAATGCATTATTTTAATAACAAAAATAATGCAGGATTTCCAGCCAGGGCTCTAGAATAACAAGCAGTGTTTACAAGAGGAATTCAGAATTCAGAATTCAAAATGATGGGGACGGTTCTAAACGTTCCTGCAAATTCCGTCGGATCTTGGCGGGTCTCTTTCTGGTAATGTTTCATGGCAGATAAGGAAGCGAGCATTCGTGCTAAATTAGGGAGATCGG
>JAJZPO010000066.1 GCA_021811155.1 Bacillota bacterium
CCCAAAAGAGGGCCGAGGCTAGCGCGGTCCTAGTCCTAGAGAGGCTGAGACTGAACATGCATGTCTCAGCCTCGGCAGGGAAATGCGCGCGCTGAGGAAAAACGAAGCGCGCATTTCTTGTAGGTAAACACTATTATCAATCGCTGCCTGCTGCCTTTTTCTCTTTTAAAGCCTTGAGCACCATTTCCGGGGTAATGGGCAGGTTGTAGAAGCGTACCCCGATTGCGTCGTAGATGGCGTTGGTGATGGCGGGGAAAGTAGGCTGGACAGCGCCCTCCCCGGTTTCCTTCACCCCAAAGGGAGCTGTCGGGTCATAACTGTCCACGATATTGGTGTCCATTTCCGGCATTTCCAGCATGGTCGGAGTCTTGTAGTCGTGGAAGTTTGGATTGAGATGCTTGCCGTTCGCATCTAACTTCATGTCTTCGTAGAGGCATGCCCCCAGGTTGAACATGATGGAGCCTTCCACCTGTCCCTCCACGCTCATGGGGTTCACCGGTGTGCCGCAGTCCCCGGCTTCGGTAACCTTCTTCACATAGATGCGGCCGGTTTCCACATCCACTTCCACTTCGTGCACCTGGGCGCTAAACCCGAAGGTGGGGGAGTGACCGATATTGGCGCCCTGGACCCGGTTGCCGCTGATGAGGTCAATTCCTTTGCGCCGCGGCGGAGAAAAGTTGCCCAGACTGACCAGGGAACCATTGATGCTGGTATAGGCTTCCACAGCTTTCTCCCAGGGAATGCGCTTCTTGCTCTCGTACATAGAGTAGATTTCACGGTTCTTGATGATCAACTGGTCGGCGCGGCAGCCGAGTATCCCCGCAGCGGTTTCTTTGAGCTTCTGATTGATCTCCACACAGGCCATTTTGATGGCGGCTCCGGCCGCGTAGGTGAGCCGGCTGGCAAAGCTGCCCAAATCAAAGGCTCCGATTTCCGTATCTCCTGCCTGGACGTGCACATCTTCGTAATAGACGCCCAATTCCTCTGCAGCCATCTGGGCTATGACAGTGTTGCTGCCCTGGCCGATATCGGCAGCTGCGCAGAATACGGTAGCCCCGGCTTCGGTGTCTATCCTGATCATAACGGAAGTGTGGGGCTTATAGTTTTGGTAGAGAGTATAGGCTGTGCCGGTGATGTAATAGCCGCCGGCCATGCCGATGCCTTTGCCAAAGGGCAGTTTGCCGCGCTTTTCCAGATAGCCGGATTTTTCTACTGCGGTCTGGAGGCATTTTTTGTACTCGCTGTGGGGCACGAACATGTTATTGATACAGGTATGGCCTGACTCTACTGCGTTTTTCAGCTTTAGTTCGTAGGGGCTGATCCCCAGCATTTCCGCCAGCTCATCCAGGAGGCACTCCATGGCCCAGCGGGGCTGAACCCCGCCCAGGCCGCGCATGGCCCCGGTGCTGGGCTTATTGGTATAAACACTTCTGCCCCGGAAGCGGGCGTTGGGAACCTTGTAAGGGAGATGCATCATCGAAGCGGTGTAGAATAGCACGACAATGCCCCAGCCGGAATAGGCCCCTTTATCCATAGTATTGTCAAAATCTATAGCCTGGATATAACCTTCTTTGTCGAGGCCGATTTTTACCTTCATGTGGGCCGGGTGCCGGCCTTTATTGGTAAAAAAAACTTCATTACGCTCATAGGTCAGTTTGACAGGCCTGCCAACTTTTCTCGAGAGCAGGGAGGCCACGAATTCCGACGGGGCTGCCTCACCCTTGCCGCCAAAGCCTCCGCCGATTGCCGGCAGGGTAACCCGAATCTTGTTCATGGGCATTTCCATCACGATGGACAGCTGGCGGTGCAGGTAGTGGGGAACCTGGCTGCTGGCCCACAATCGCAGCTGCCCGCTGTGGGGATCGAAACTGGCCAGGGCGGTATGGGGCTCAAGGAAGGCGTGCTGGGGGTAGTTGGTATGGAATTCCCTCTCTAACACATAGGCGCAATCGGCAAAGGCCTTGTCCACATCGCCATAAACCTGTTCACCCTGGTGCATGATATTGCCGGGGCTGTCTTCGTGAATCAGCACTTCTTTGGCGCGCTGCATGGATTCAAAGGGATCCAACAGCACGGGCAGGGGCTCGTACTCCACTTCAATCAGGTCAAGTGCTTCTTCAGCGGTTTCTTCATCCAGGGCGGCGACAGCAGCCACCCCTTCACCGTAGAAACGGACCTTGCCTACGGCCAGCACAGTCTCATTGGCCGCCTGGGGTACAATACCCCATTTGTTGGGAGCCTCCTCGCCGGTAATCACGGCGAGAACTCCGGGAAGTTCCAGGGCTTTGCTGTAATCAATCTTCTTGATGATGGCATGGGCGTAGGCGCTCCGCTTGATTTTACCATACACCATACCTGGCAGGGTCATGTCTCCGGTATAAACGGCTTCACCCTTGACCTTGTCTGGGGCATCTACCCGGGGTACGCTTCTGCCCACCTGGGTATATCTTTTCTCATCCTGATAGGCGGGGACTCCTTCAAGGTTCCAGCCCCCGGGCGTCAGGTCCCATTTCGATTTCACATCTTTGCGGTCCATCACTCCACCCCCTGTTCAGACCAAACATCGGCAGCAGCTTGAACTGCTTCGATAATTTTCTTGTACCCGGTGCAGCGGCAGATGTTGCCGCTCATTTCATGCTTGATTTCATGCTCGCTGGGGTGGGGGATGCGGTCCAGGAGCCCTTTGGCCGACATGACCATACCCGGTGTGCAGAACCCGCACTGGACTGCGCCTTTGTCCACAAAAGCCTGCTGAATCGGGTGCAGTGTGCCGCCTTCCTGAACCAGACCTTCGATGGTGGTGATTTTTTTACCCTGGCAGGCAATGGCCAGCTTGATACAGGATAACTCCGGTTTCCCGTCAATTAACACCGTGCAGGCGCCGCAGTCACCCTCGCCGCACCCTTTTTTGGTGCCGGTGAGGCCTGCTTTTTTCCTAATCACATCAATGAGCAAATCCCGGGCGTCCACTGCAACTTCGTGGACTCGCCCGTTAATATCCAGTTCAATCAGTGTCTTCACCAACTACACCCCCTTCGCAGCCTGATAAGTATCATTGAGGAGTCTTTGGGCCAGCACTTTTACGATTTCACGCCGGTACTCGGCCGAGGCCCGAATGTCATCAATGGGCTTGGCTTCCCCCTGAGCAGCTTCCGCTGCCTTTTCTACCAGTTCAGCGCTAAGCTTCTGTCCAGTCAGGAGAGCGGGAACTTCCTTTGATACCAAGGGCCGGGGATATACGGAGCCCATCACCAGCTTAAGGCTTTTTATCGTCTCACCGTCAGGCTCAAGTTCAATGTTTACCGCCATATTGACACTGTCAATCTCCATGGCGTCCCTGCGTCCCATATAGGCATAGCGGCAGGCAGATTTCGCTGCCGGTTCGGGCAGGGTGAATTTGGTCAGCATCTCGCCTTCTGCCAGGTCAAGTTTTCGGACTCCCAGGATGAAATCTTCCAGGGCCAGTTCCCTGGTACCGGATAGGCTCTCAAGCGTAACCTTTGCGCCCAGAGCTGCCAGCGGTGTCGGGGTCTCTGCCGCCGGGGAAGCATTGCAGGAATTGCCTCCGAGGCTGGCCATGTGCCGAACCTGGGAGGAACCCACTTCACCTGCTGCATAGGCAAGGGCAGGGTATTTCGCTTTGAGCTCCTCAGAATACTGGATTTCCGCCAACTTGGTGTTTGTACCGATAACGGCGCCTTTGCCCGGCTCGCAAAGGATGCCTTTAAACTCCTCAACCCCGTTGATGTCGATCAGATACTCCGGACTGATGGCTTTAGATTTCATTACAATCAGTAAGTCCGTGCCGCCGGCGAGTATTTTGGCTTTGCTTCCCAGGTGGCTGACCAATTCCAGGGTTTCCGCCGGCGTCTTGGGAGCAAAATACTCAAAATGGTTCAAAAACATCTCAGAGCCCCCCACCTCTTTTTATAGGCTATACTATTATACTCTATAATATCACAACAGAAGAACACAATTCAATATGTAATCTATTTGCCTATTGCGCTGAGTCACTGGCCCTGGAAATTAATGAAGGGAAGCCCACTGAGTTTGACCCCAGTGGGCTTCTGATACTTTTCCCTAGATTGCATTAGGTCTTAACTTTTTCTGAAGCTTCTCCAGCATATCCGCGGTCAATTTTGGCAGGTCATATGCTGCTGCAAAACCCCATTCCTCCTTGGCCGCTGAAGGATCAATGGAATTCGGCCAACTGTCTGCAATAGCCTGGCGGACAGGGTCAATATTATAATCCAGCTTGAAATTAGGCATATGCGTTTTTATCGCCGCAGCAAAATCTTCCGGCTGTGCGCTGATTTTGGTTACGTTATAAGCATTGCGATGGACCAGCTTGCCGGAATCGGCCTCCATTAGTTTGATAATCGCATCCAAAGCATCGGGCATATACATCATATCCATGTAGGTCCCTTGAGAGATATATGAAGTGTACCGCCCTGTTTGAATAGCTTCATAATAAATTTCCACCGCATAGTCTGTTGTTCCGCCTCCCGGAGGAGCGACATATGAAATCAGTCCCGGAAAGCGAACTCCTCTGGTGTCCACCCCAAATTTAAGGTAGTAATAATCACACAACAGTTCACCGGACACTTTATTTACCCCATACATGGTTGTCGGCCTCTGAATAGTAACCTGTGGCGTATTGTCTTTGGGAGTTGTCGGTCCGAAAGCTCCGATCGAACTTGGCGTAAAGAACTGGCATTGGAGTTCTCTGGCCACTTCCAGAGCGTTAATCAGCCCTCCCATGTTTAAATTCCAGGCAAGAAGAGGTTTTTCTTCTGCAGTGGCAGACAACAAAGCCGCCAAATGCATGATGGTGTCAACTTCATACTTCTTGGCAATATCAAACATGGCTTGAGCATTTGTTACGTCAAGGGATTCATGTGGGCCCGACTGGGTCACCCAATACTGTTTCTCCCGTTTAATATCAGTGGCAATGACATTGTCGGTCCCATAAACGCCACGTAGTTTTGCAATGAGTTCCGAACCGATTTGGCCAAGGGCTCCGGTAACCAAGATCTTTTTCATAATACTACCTCCGCTAATTCTATAATTAGTTTATGGAACCTCTATTCAAAATGCTCTTTTCAAAATCCCCATTTCTATTCCCACTTTTTCATAAATGGATAAAGCGTTATCCAACATCTCCCGGGTATGGGCTGCTGTTGGCATATTCCTCACCCGGCCTGTTCCTCTTGGGACCGTGGGAAAGACGATTGCTTTAGCGTATACCCCATTTTCATACAGTCTTCTGCTAAATTGCTGCGTTTGGTTTTCTTCCCCGATAATACATGGGGTAATCGGCGTTTGACTGGCCCCAATATCAAAGCCCAGCGCTTTAAGCCCATTTTTCAGGTAATTGCCGTTTTCCCACAACTTATGCTGCAGTTCCGTACTGCTTGACAAAATATCGACAGCTGTTATACAAGCGGCTGCATCTCCCGGAGTCAAGGCAGTGGAAAAAAGGAAAGGCCTGCTTCTTACTTTCAGCCAATCAATCAAATCCTTTTTCCCCGCCACATAACCGCCGACAACACCAAGTGCTTTAGAAAGAGTGCCTATCTGGAAATCAATTTTGTCTAACAAGCCAAAATGTTTGACAGTTCCTGCCCCTTCACCTAATACTCCCGAACCATGAGCATCATCCACATAAGTAATCAAATCAAGTTCTTCGGCTATCTCCACAATCTCAGGCAGTTTGGCAATGTCCCCGTCCATGGAGAACACCCCATCAGTAATCACCATGATTTTCTTGTACAAGCCGGATTCTTTATCCTGCTTGGCTTTGGTTCGCAGGTCAGTCATATCGGAATGCTTATAGGCAATGATTTTCGCTTTTGACAAGCGGCACCCATCGATAATAGAGGCATGGTTTAATTCGTCAGACAGAATCGCGTCATCCTTATCCATGACGGCAGAAATCGCGCCCATGTTACAGTTAAAACCGGATTGAAAGACAATTGCCGCTTCAGTGTGCTTAAATGCAGCCAGTTTTTCTTCCAGCTTCACGTGAAGCTCCATCGTGCCATTAATTGTTCTTACAGCGCCTGCGCCTACACCGTATTTATTGATTGCATCGGTGGCAGCCGCTTTCAATCTGGGATCGGCAGCCAGGCCCAAATAGTTGTTTGATGATAAGTTGATGAGTTCTTTCCCCGCGATATTGATAATCGGGCCATTCGAACTTCTTAAGGGGTCGATAACATTATACAGCCCTTTGCTTTTCAGATCCGCCAGATTCTCTTGTAAGAAATTTGCCAAAATTTTACTTGCCATAATAACACCTCTCCCTAAATGATGTCCAAGAAATCCGACTCCATTCTTGGCTTACGAGGAGCACTTCTCTTTCTCCGAAACAAATGTCCTCCCTGGGGATACACCGATACCTGTTTGACACGTTAAACCAGCAATAATCAGCTTTAAAATAGCATAATTTGGCCGAAATGTCCACACGAGAGGGACAACAAAAATTATAACTTCAAATTCAAAAGCCGCGAAAACCGCGGCTTGTTGTCAATCTATCAGTAAAACAGTCGTAAGACTGTCACGGCTGCATTATGGAACGTTTCTACGGACCCCTCTCGGTGCCTGTTGCAGCACGTGGTCTTAGAACTGGTTGTCAGATACATAACGGGCTATTTGCTTTAGAAACAAATCGACATCTTTAAGACTGGTTTGGATGATTTCATAGATAATTTCCGGGGAAATATCCCAATACACATGGACCAGGCGGTTGCGAAACTTGGTCATTTCAATCATCGCCGGTTCCAAACCATGGGTAATTTTATGCTTCTCCAGTTCCCGAAATACATCGGCATACGTTTTTGGAGCATCGAATTGTTGATCTACTTGGAGCAAGGCGATCAGGCGATTTCCAACATTGATGCAAGACTCTATGCATAGTTGCAAGTAGCGTTCAGAGGCGCTCTGCAGCATCGAATTTGCTAAATATTCCTTATGCGGAGTTTTTGCAACTTCCTGTAATCTAGCAAGATATCTGGTAATCTGTCTGATTTGAAAGGCGAGTTTTTCATCCATGCACAGCCCTCCCTGCCAAGGTTTTCAGCATCACCTGGTTGCACTCATCAAGTAACGGTTTAAAATCCAGATAATATTTCACTGTTTGCTCCCAAAAGTCAATATATTCCGTCCTATTATTAAGAACAAGAATTTTTGCTTGTTTGATAGCCCCATACTGCATAGACAAGGGAGCAGTATTCAGATTGATCAGGTCGATGTCGTCAGTTGTGAGTACGTCTGTGATGATTTCTTGTACATCGCTGTGAACCCTGTTCAATTCATGCCCGCTAAGATCTTTTGCATACAGAACAGCAAGGTCAACATCGCTTAGGGCGGTTTCCTTACCCCTCGCCATGGAGCCAAAGAGGAGGACGGCACTGATCTGGTGATTAAACGAGGCTAAAGACTGATCCAAAGTGTCGAGCCCTTTTTTAATTTTACTGAAATCCAAAGGTTTGTTATCGAAAATCATAGCATTGTCTCCTATGGCAACCATATACCAATTATTTCCTTAATGATAGCATGGACCCAAAGGTATAGCAATAGAAAGACAAGACTCTCGCCTGTCTCCAAGCCCAGACGGAGCATGTTTGTCACTCAGCTTCATACTGCCAGTCCTCTTTGAGCAGAGTGTATAAAGCAAAGAGTTTATTCTCAACTTGGTCTGAGCGCTGATTAGCGGTTTCCATGCCCAGCAGAGGAAACAGGATCCCGGCCACCTGCAGGGTCATTTCTTTTTGCTCCCGGGGTAGCAAGGCAGGCAGCCTCTTCATATATGTCTCTATTAGTTTCCATTCCTGACTGCCAATTTTCTTAAGTGTCCAAGCATCAAGCTCCAGCGCCACCGGGTTTACTTCAAGTCTTTTTTCAATCTCCTTTTCCAGGCGGTTTTTTTTCTGTCTCCGCTTGGGTTTTCTTTGATATACCACCACGGTTCCCGCGGCAAGGTCTCCGACTCTTTTGTGTCTGGGATGAAAAAAGATCATGAGGATCCCCAAAAGGTAGAAAAAGGGCAGAAAATCGATGATGCGGACAAGGTTTCTCACCGCGGCGGTGAGAAATGTCAGGGACTGCCCGTTGTCCTGAATCACTCTTATCCCGGCCAGCATCTTGCCTGGGGTGCGGCCGGCGGTAAAAAACTCAAATAACAGGAAATAACCCCAAACCAGCAAAAACAGGATAAGTGTCACGACAGCCCCGGCATATCTCAGCGCTGTGTCAGAGATTGGCAGGCGGTCCAATACCAGCCCCAAACCCAAAGACAGGGCAAAAGAGATGAAAATGAGAAGCAGCCAATCCAGAATATGGGCGGTTGCCCGGCTGCCGAGTCCGGCAACTCTATAATTCAACGCAACCTGTTCGGGGGTGGCTATATGGATGTGCTCATGGCTCATCTGTTAGGCTCCTTTGCTTCAGGTTTCCAACTATGTGTCTGGGTGTGCCGGGAAACAGCTCTAAGGCAATCTGATGGAAAATCTGTCGATGTTGTCCAGGTGTGATATACTAATCCTGGATAACAATGAGCAGGTGAATCAAATGGATTTGAAAGAGTTTATCAAGCAATATCGCGGCGATTGGGAACTGTTGGAACAATCCGTCATGGAAATATCGAGAGGACGAAACAGGCTCACGCCGGAGCGGGTGGACCGGTTTCAGTTGTTATACCGCAAGGCTGTCAATCAGCTTTCTTTTAGTCAAACCCGTTTCCCGCAGGAAGATGTGACCAATTATCTGAATGATTTGGTTTCCAAGGCCCATGCTCTTTTGTACCGTGACCAGGCGGCAACCAGCATATTTCAACTCAAACAGTTTTTGGGCATAACGTTTCCCCGCTTATTGATTGAACAACGCCGCTTTGTCCTGGTGGCTTTTCTCTTGTTCCTGACAGGGGCCATTGGGAGTTTTCTGGCAGTAATGAGTGATCCGTTGCATATTTATTCTGTTTTGCCGGCTGCGATTGCTTCCCATGTCGATCCCGCCAGGGTGGGGCAGGGAAATGAACTTATTGACTCAGCCGGGATGTCGGCCCAGATAATGACCAATAACATCCAGGTGGCGATTCTCGCCTTTGCCGGCGGGATTACTTTTGGTGCTTTAACCATATATCTGCTTATCAATAACGGCATTATTATCGGAGCCTTAGCTGCGCTGTTTTGGCAGTCACACAAGTTCTATGAATTTTGGGCATATATTGTACCGCACGGGATGATTGAATTGACAGCAATTTTTATTGCCGGGGGTGCAGGATTGCTCATGGGATTTCGCCTGCTTGCGCCTGGCCCTTACTCGCGGGCCTATCAGTTAAGGATACAGGCCAAACGCTCAGTCCAGCTTTTGTTAGGGACTGTTCCCTTGTTTATCGTTGCCGGGACTATCGAAGGGTATATTACTCCGGCTCCAATTCCATTGGAAGCCAAATATGCAGTCTCCCTACTGACCGTAATCGCTCTCGTGCTGTACGTATGGATGGGGGGGAAGAAGACTGGACACACGCCTACACAGGGCGGTTGAAGAACAGGCCTATAACACGGCACGATTAATTATGTCGATGTAATGGGAAACAGCTTCAGCTGCAAGTTGTTCCGCCGGGACTTCCAACAACTGAACACCCAAGCGTGCCCACCGCCTGATACACTGCTTTTTGTACAGCGCTTCTCTTTGAGAGGCGCTTTTTATCATTGCCCGGCGGACATCGATAGATTCTTCTTTGACCCATTTAGAGGTCATGGGATCGGAAATGCCCAAGAGCAAAA
Source organism: Bacillota bacterium (assembly GCA_021811155.1). GTDB lineage: Bacteria > Bacillota > Desulfitobacteriia > Desulfitobacteriales > JAJXUE01 > JAJZPO01. The sequence goes on from JAJZPO010000066.1 coordinate 9,789, forward strand.
AGCGGTATTTGCGGCCAACCCTTTGCAGGAACGGGGCTGTTTCGAACAGAAACGGGTCCAGGTCACTAAACATCAGAACAAACCCTTGCCGCTTTTGTACAGTTGCCAAATAGAGCAGGGCGCCGGCATAATCTGATTCTGCCGCAGCCACCTGCAGGCCGTAAATGCCCTGAAGGATGGTCCTGAGATGCGTTAACCTTTTTCCGGGTGGTATGTAGGCTTTAATTTCATTGGAAAAAGCCAGAACGGAGACATAATCACCCTGCTGCAGGGCCACTGCGGCCAGGGTTAGGGCAGCTTCAACGGCCCTCTCCAATCTGTTCCCCTGGGCCAGTTCCACTCCCATGATCCGGCCGCAATCGATGAGGAGTGTGACATACTTGCCGTGTTCCGGCTCGTAGACGTTGGTCATCAGTTCCAGAAGCTTTGCGGTTTGGCGCCAGTTGATCTTACGTGGGTCATCACCCGGTACATAGGATTGTATCTGGGCAAATTCTCCACTGCCCATGCGCTTATGTTTGGCCTTGAGGCCTTCTGCTATTAACTGTTTCTGTGCGGTTGCCAAATATCCCCGCGCCCGCGACATATCAGGAATAACCCGAACTTTTGCCGGTATGGAAAATACCATTTGTTTCTGCCAAAGCGCCAGACCGGTTTGGTAGCGGAAATATACTCTATCAAGGGTATACTCCCCTCGGACTGAAGCTTGTGAAGAGTAAGGCAGTTCCAGGGTCTGACCCGCCGCAATCTTCCCTTGAAGCGGAAAAGGGTCTGAAAAAGACGAGGGGAGAGTGTCGATTAAACTGAACTGGATTTCAGCCCGGGAATGATTAGCAACCTGAAGGACTGCCTCAAAAGGCCGCCCCCGCTCAATTTCTGCCTCGATGGTACGGGTGCAGGTGAAGCGATTACGGCGGAAAAGGGACCACAAATCAACAATGCTTAACAGCACCAGTGCAAAATTTAAGGCAAAGAAGAGCGGCCAGCCGAGACCCCAGAGCGATGCAGCCAGGGCCGGAACGGCCAGGATGATGTAGAGGTAGAGCAATCTTCGGGTTGGGGAAATCCCTCTATCGCGGAACAGGTGTTGATGATACAACCTCTTGAATAATTTGATCACTCGTTCCACCCTCCAATTCCACCTGCGGCGAGAGGATAATGCGGTGTCTCAAGGCCGGACGGACAACCATTTTGACATCATCGGGCGTTACATAATCGCGCCCCTGAATAAAGGCCCAGGCTCGGCTCGACTCGGCGATAGAGATTCCTGCCCGCGGACTGGCACCTAGTCGGATGAACTCAGATTCGCGCGTTTTGCGTACGATTTGGGCGATATACCCGATGACTGAATCGTCCAGTTTTACCGACCTGACTTGTTCCTGCAGCTGGAAAAAATCAGCCAGGTTTAGCAGCGGCTGCTGCTCGTTCTCCACAATGAAGCGAGACAGAGACTGTTTAAGTACCTGATTTTCCGCCTCCAGGTCGGGGTAACCAATTAACAGCTTAAAGAGAAACCTGTCCTGCTGCGCTTCGGGAAGCTGGTAAGTCCCTTCAAATTCAACAGGGTTTTGGGTCGCAGCCACAAAAAACGGCTCCGGCAGCCGGTATGTTTCGCCCTGAATCGTAACCTGTTTCTCCTCCATGGCTTCCAGCAGGGCTGCTTGTGTCTTGGGCGGGGTGCGGTTGATCTCATCCCCTAACAGGATGTTGGTGAAGACAGGGCCTTTCAATGTTTCAAACCGGCCTGACTTAAGGTCAAAAACTGCGCTGCCTGTAATATCACTGGGGAGCAAGTCGGGGGTGAACTGAACACGCCGGAATTCTCCTCCCACCAGCCGGGCCAGGATGCGGACCATTTTTGTCTTGCCGGTTCCTGGAACCCCCTCCAAGAGCACGTGGCCGCCGGCGAGAAAGGCTGTTAAAAGAAGCGTCAAGTTAAGGCTTTGGCCAAAAATATGTTGTTCATAGCTGTCTAACATTTGCCTGATTGATTTGTTCACCGCTGTTCCACCTCTTTCTGCATTTCATCCAGAAGCCTGGAGTATCTCACATAAGCAGGCTGAGAAATTTTACCGGAAAGTGAGTCTTTTAGTTCCTGCCAGTTTTGCTGCCATTGCCGGCGTTGATTCAGGGGCAGCCGCTGTGCCGCAGCTTCAATAAACTCCTGTCCCTGTAAGTTTGCAGGTATGCCCCATTTGGCCTGAACGGCCTGGCGCAGAAATTCAAGCTGGGTTTCTAAAGATTCGCGATAAAACCTTCCCTTTTCATACCATGCGGCGATGGCGAGAATCCGTTCGTCCCCGAAGCGGACAATAGATTCCCGCGGGGTTTGGATCGCACCAAACCTTTTCCCTTTGTACCAGAGCCAGAGCAGGAAAGCGAGGGCGAGCTGGCTTAACAAGACGAGAAACCATTCCGGATATACTCCAAGCACAGCCGGCAGATCCTGATAACCGTGGATAAAATCGTTAAACCAAATCACCTTGGGATTAGCCCGGGTAATGAAAGGCAGGAGCAACTGCAAATTATCCTGCTGCAGGATCGCGCCGTTTGTCATCCATTCAGGGGCCAGAGAAACCATTAATTCCCCTTTACCGTACCCGCGGGACAAGGCGATGGCTCCGCTTGCGTCACTCAGCAATATGTGGTCTGTTGATTCCGGCACCAGCCTCATGTCTGTCCCAAGTGCGGCTTGATATTCTCCCTGCCACTGTTCCGACCCGTGTAAACTCCCTGCCTTGGTTGAGTGTCCGGACTGTGACGTGTGCAAATTAAATAACCCCTGCGGGTTATGCATCAAAAGCCACACCCGGTTGCCTGCTTCCATCCACTGCGTCAATTGTTTGACGTCATTCGGACTTAAGGGGGAGGAGGGTTCCAGCATAATCAGCAATTGGCTCGAAGCTAATGCGGGAAGAGCCCGAGAGGGCTTTTGCCAGCTCCCTACCTGAGTGAAGTTCCGTGCCAAGAGGGTATAGAAAGCTTTAACCCCGGAAGGGGAAGGAGATGCAGAAATATAATCCGGATATTTAGTGGGTGTCTGGGACTTGAGTATAGCCCCTAAAACTATAAACAGACAAAAAGCCAGGCAGAGGATTAGCCAGGTGCGGAATTTGGCATGCCAAAAGGAAGTTTTCACACTCAAATTGTTTCCTCCTCCTGGACCCACCTTTTGACCTGGTTGTGGTAAAGCCAATAATCATCCCCGGAAATTGGCCTGCCTCCGTACGTTGCTTCCTCGAATTGTACGGCCAGTGAAGTAAAGGAAAAGGCCAGTCGGGGAGCATTCGCATTTAATTCGGCGCAGTACTCCCAATTGGTTTTCCAGGCTTTTGCCTCGATCCAGCGGTTTTGCTCCAAATACAAAATATAGCCCAGGAAGAGTGAGCGAAACGCTGCAGCGTATTCCCCTTGTTCCGCCAGAGTTTGGGCTTCTGCCAGATGGCGCTGCACAGTTGGCAGATGTCCTGGCGAGATGCGCGCAGGCTTAGCATGGACCCGGCCCTGGCGGACAAATCTTGAAAATAAGAGAAAAGCTAACAGGCCAACAAGGAGCACACCGAGGGCAGCAATCCCGTAGGCAAGGAACTCCGAGGCCCTGGCAACATCTGCTTGCGGGAAAATGTTGTGGAGGATGGAATAGAGCCAGTCTCTGAGACGCTTTAACAACTCCAGCAGCAGATTCTGCTGTTGGCGGTAATAAATCCGGTACTCCTTCCCGGCTAAGATTCCTTGCAGCTCTTCTCGCAAAGAAGCTAAAGGTTTCAACTCATCCCTTCCTATCATTCTCAGTTTCTTGCTGATTAAGCTCCCCTGGCACCTGAACATCACTGGGGAGATGTACCCGGTTTTGTCCGAAAGCCGTGTTTGCGCTGCCTGAGCTTGAGTTGTAGCTTTCAATCATCCCTTTTAGGTCCGTTGCTTCGTTGCGCAGGCGCAAATCGAAATAGATTACTGCATAGGCGATTGTTGGCATGATCATGATGACCATGGAGACAAGGCCATTCAACAGAAATGCCAGAATGCTGCCTCCCAAAAATAAGTTGACGGCTGACTGAAGCACCATCAGGATAATCAGGTTAAGAATTGTAATTACCAGATACACACCGATTAACCGCCAAAAGTTGCCGCGTGTAAGCCGCCAGCTCTTGCCCAGACCGGGAGAAACCTTCTCAAACACGCTGGCGGCAAAAAAGAAGCTCCATCTGATACTGAGATAGACAAAAGCCAGAAAGGAGCCCAAGGCCAGGAGTACCACCACGATAACATGAGTCAGGAGACCGGCCGCGGGTGCAGCCGCCAGTCCGCCCAGCATGCCAAGCCCGACGCTGATTGACCAATAAACTATAATAATCAAGGCCATGCCAAAATACAGTGCAATCATAAGCAGTCCATACACAATGCTGCCGCCAAGCAGCGGCCAAAACCTGGAAAGGGCTCGTCTTACTATCGCCGAGAGCGGTATTTCTTCCTGTTTCCTGATTTGGTCTGTCAAAATGATTGTTGTAGCGTAGGCCATTGGCAGCGAAAAAAAGGCCAGCAACAAGAATGCCGCAGTGAAAAGAAGCAAATAGGCAATGCCCGGCTCAGCAATTCCAACTTGCTCCGACCCTTGAGCAAGGCTTTGCAGCAAAGATGCAATCCCGGTAACTCTGTTAGGCTCAGGCAGCAGAGAAACGCCGCCGGCAATCATCGCAAGCATCTGAAGCACGTAAACGGGCCCCATAAAGATGAGCATGAGCAGAAACAGCTTTGAAGAATGCTCTTTGATGATGCGAAATGTCACATCCAGGATTTCGCTGAAAGTTAAAGGTGTTTCGTGCCAGTCTTGCATGGTCTTTCCCCCTTGTGTTTTAGTTTGCCTGGCAGCAGGCAAGATTAGTGCAACGAACATGGGGTAAAATATAATTTTAATATTTCACAAGATTCATTTTATCACCCTCGTAGGAATTTTAGCTACCATATATTTGGTTTCTGTGAAAAACGAACCAAATTGAGGGGGTCAACCGGCAAAGGTGTTGTGGCAGTTTTGGCCGGGCTCCAGGGCAGAAGAAGCGCGGGTCCGGCAGAAACGTCTGGTTTCTGCCGGACCCGCGCTGTGCATCGCGTTCGATGGGAATCTGGCCTAACAAATTCTGGGCAGATGCTCTCCCTCCAGCATGCTCAGGATTCTTTTTGCCCCAATGACAGTTTCCAGCAGAACAAGCCCGGGTTCATAGCTTGTAACTGTGCCAATGGCCGAGGCCTGCCGTCCCAAAGGATGGCGGCGCATGAGGGCCAAAACCCTGGCCTCAATTTCAGGCGCGACAATCGCTATGACTTTTCCTTCGTTGGCCAGGTACAAGGGATCAAACCCCAACATGCCGCACGCACCGCTCACAGCGGGTAGCAGCGGAATATGCTCCTCAGATATCAGCATGCCCACTTTGGCCTGCAGGGCTATTTCGTTTAAGGTTGTCGCCAGGCCGCCGCGGGTTGGGTCGCGCATGCACTTTACTCCCGGCATGAGAAAACCTTGAATGAAATGGTTAAGGGGGGCGCAGTCGCTGCTGACGGGAGTGCTGAAACTCAAGCCCTCCCGTTCGGAAACGATAGCTATGCCGTGGTCGCCCAGGGTGCCGCTGACAATGATTTTGTCCCCGGCTTTGACCTGGAGGGGGTTTAGCTGGGTGCCCTCAGGGATGAAACCCAGGCCGGTGGTGTTGATGAAAAGTTTGTCCGCGCTGCCGCGCTCCACAACCTTGGTATCCCCAGCCACCAGCGTTACCCCGGCAGTTTCGGCCGTTGCCGCCATTGACTGTACTATGCGGTTAAGGTCATTAATTAGCAATCCTTCTTCAAGCACAAAACCGGCTGTGAGGTATTTTGGCGCCGCGCCTGTGACCGCCAGGTCATTTACCGTGCCGCACACGGCAAGTTTGCCGATATCGCCGCCACGAAAAAAGAGAGGGGACACCACGAAGGAGTCCGTGGTCAGGGCGGGCTGACCTTGGGCAGGGGGCAACACAGCAGCGTCATTCATTTGGTCCAGATAGGGGTTGGCAAAGGCCTGCTGAAAAACCTCGGCTACCAGGCGCTGGCTGAGCCGCCCGCCGCTGCCGTGCGCCATGATGATCCTTTCAGACTGCACTCATACCCCTCCTTTGGGAATAACGGTAATAGGCAGCGCAGGAACCCTCGGACGAAACCATACAGGGCCCGACCGGCTGCAGGGGAGTGCAGGCTTTGCCGAAGAGCCGGCAGTTGAAGGGATGCCTGCGGCCTTTCAATATCTCACCGCAAAGGCAGCCGGGGGTGTTCACGCTTTTGGGCTTGGGCAGATCAAACTTCATTTCCGCGTCAAACAGGCGGTATTGGGCTTTTAATCTGAGGCCGGATTGGGGAACCCGGCCGATGCCGCGCCAAACGGCGTCGACGGGTTCAAAATATCTGCTGATATATTCTGCCGCTTTTGGGCTGCCCTCAGGTTTCACCACCCGGGAGTACTGGATTTCCACCGCAGCCCGCTTCTCCTGGCGCTGCCTGAGCAGCATCCAGATGGCCTCCAGGATATCCAGGGCTTCAAAACCGGCGACCACACTGGGCTTCTGATATTTGCCGGCTATGAACTCAAAGGGCGCGGTGCCTAAAACAGAACAGACATGCCCAGGGTTGATGAAGCCATCCAGGCCCACTTCGGGATCGGTGACCAAAAGTTCCAATACAGGCGGCACCAGTTTGTGCATGCTCAATATGCTGTAATTTGACAAGTGTTCCCGTTCCGCTATCTCCACAGACACAGCAACAGTGGGAATTGTGGTTTCGAAGCCCACCCCCAGAAACACCACTTCTTTGTCCGGGTTTTGGCGGGAGATCTCCAGAGCGTCGAGGGTAGAATAAACTACCCGCACATCAGCCCCTTCAGCCCGCACCGCCTGCAGGCTGGTTTTGGAGCCGGGGACCCTGAGCATATCCCCAAAGGTGGCGACGATAACCCCGGGGGTTTGGGCCAGGGACAAAAAACGGTCAATGTCAGAGTTGTCGGTGACGCATACCGGGCAGCCGGGCCCGGACACCAACTGAACGGATTCCGGCAGTAATTCCCGGATGCCGCTTTTGGCAATCGCTACTGTGTGGCTGCCGCATACTTCCATGATCTTAAAAGGCTCGCCGGACAGTTGGCGGATTCCGGCCAGCAGTTCCTCGGCTTTGCCTTTAATACTCACCCTTGGCTGCAACCTCCTCCAAGAGCGCCAGGGTTTCCTGGGCGGTGCTCTCATCTAATCTTTCCAAAGCGAAGCCGGCATGAACCAGAACGTAATCACCGGGTTTCAGGATATCTGCGACTAGGTCGATGTTGACCTGTCTGGAATTGCCCATGAGATCAACTTCGGCTGAATGCTCAACGATGTTGATTACTTTGGCGGGTATCGCCAGGCACATGGGTATATCACCTCACTTGCAATAACTGCTTTTCCTTTAGTAGGAATTTCCAAACAGTTAAGGTAATAGTACCAATCTAACAAACTTTTTATGCCAATAACAAGGGTCTTTTGCCCAGCCGCAGGATTTTGCCGGCGAAACGCTTTTTCAGGGTGTGATTATCAGGCTGTACCTTGGATCAAGGCAGGGAAATGCGTGCTGCCAGGTGGTAGCAGGAATAGCGGCCTGGGCAGAGAATGTATCAACCATAGGTTTGCTGCTCCAATGCCGACAAATGTTCAGGGCTGAAAGGGAGGAGGCGCTCCTGCAGTTGAAGATGGACGTTGAAACCTTTACTTTTTATCAAATGGGCAAAACGGTGGGCAGAAGCTTGGGCTGCAGCGATCTTGCCGGACTGACAGCCCTGCTGCGTTCCCTGGAATTGGGACAGATCCAAGTGGAGAATGGACCTGTGTTTCGTGTCTATAATGCCTGCATCCTGCGCAGCTCCACGGGGGGAACTCAGTGCTTTTTCCAGGCCGGTCTGATTGCCGGAGCGCTGGAAAGCGTTTGGCGGCAGGAAGTTGACGTCGAAGAAACCAGTTGCGCCGGCCTGGGCGATAATTACTGTGAGTTCCGGGTCAACCCAAGCCCCCGGGGCTTCTTTCAACTGCCGGCTTGGGAAGCGAACCAAGGCGCAGGGCATAAGGCCATGGTCAAAGACCTGGTGGGACGGCAGGTTCGCTGGTTAGCGGAGAAGTACGCCGCAGAACGTGAACGACGGGGACTCCTGGGAAAAACCACAGGGCAGCTCGACAGTATCTGGGGAGTATCTGACAGTACTTTGCGCCTGAAAAACCTGGCAGAAAGGGCTGCGCGTTCCGACTTCACTGTGCTGCTCCAGGGCGAGTCCGGCACCGGTAAAGAGCTGTTTGCCCAGGCTATCCACGCTATGAGCCGGCGGGCGGACAAGCCTCTGGTGAGTGTGAACTGCGCCGCCATTCCTGACAGCCTGTTGGAAGCGGAGTTTTTTGGCTATGAGGAAGGGTCGTTCACGGGAGCAAAAAAGGGAGGCAAACCTGGAAAATTCGAACAGGCTGACCAGGGAACTATATTTCTGGATGAGATCGGGGATATGCCCCTTGTCATGCAGGCTAAGCTCCTGCGCGTCCTGCAGTACGGCGAAATCCAAAAGCTGGGCGGTACGGCGCATTTGCGGGTCAATGTGCGATTGATAGCCGCAACTAACAGGGATTTGACCAGGATGGCGGAGGAAAAACTCTTCCGCGAGGACCTTTTCTACCGTTTGAACGTTATTCGCCTGGAAATACCTCCCCTGCGGGAAAGACCGGAAGATATTCCTGTTCTGGCCCGGAAGATCCTGGAGCGGCTCAATCAATCCTACCCGGGAAACGAGAAAGAGATAGCTCCACAGGCCATGGAAAAACTCAGCCAATATGTCTGGCCGGGCAATATCCGGGAGCTGCAAAATATCATGGAGAGGCTGTTTTCTTTGGTCGAGTCCAAAGTGATCGGGGCCGAAGACCTTGACACTTTCTTACCCGGCAATTGGGCAACCCGCCATGGGTTTGAGAACAAGTCCTTGAGAAACAGCCTGTGGGAGATTGAACGCGAACTGATCCTGGAAGCAATCGCAGCTGCGGGCGGGAACAAATCCAAGGCAGCTAAGATTTTGGGACTGCCGCGTTCCAGTTTTTACGAAAAGCTAAAGCAGTATGACCTGATATAACATTTTTCTGAATTGTCTGAATTATCGGACAGTGTCCGTAACCTGGACACCTTGACCTGCTCTCCGGGGCAGGTCTTTGCTTGTACCTCAGGAAAGTATATACTCGGCAACTTTTGCCGAGTATATCGAACACGGGGTGCTGCGACGGACCGCGCAAACCCAAAAGAAGGGCCGGGGCTAGCGCGGTCCTAGTCCTAGAGAGGCTGAGACTAACATACATGTCTCAGCCTCGGCAGGGAAATGCGCGCGCTGAGGAAAAACGAAGCGCGCATTTCTT
>JAJZPO010000067.1 GCA_021811155.1 Bacillota bacterium
TGAATGAAAACAGACCTGTAAGCTCAAGGGTGAATTTTCTTTCTGCGCAGAGAAGCATTACGGAGGAGCCGTTAGCATGCTCGGCGAGCGCCCGAACGGGAGCACGAATGCTCGCGCCCCATTTATGGCTACGTTTGCGGTAAGTGAGGAAGCGAGCCGAATAGCATGCTAGGCGACGTAGTCTGCTGAGCGGAGCAGAAAGAAAATTCGACCCAAGCAGACCCAAAAGGCTTGTTTCAGGGCAGAAGTCAGAATGGGTAAACGGCTTTTTCTTTGCAATGTCAGCGTGAAGTCAGCAGTGCCGCCACCGGCATGGGTGTCTGAATTCTGGCTACTGAATTCGGATTACCTGAATAATAACTACTGTATGAATCGTATAGCAGCTATTTTTTGCCGGAAGGAGTGGCTGACTTGGATGAGAGAAAGATAAGGAAGACCACGTTTCCTCTTGTGGATGGGCATTGCGACAGTATCGCCGGCCACGTGGCCGGGGAATGGGACCTTACTGTGGGAGGAGGCCGGCTCAGCCTGCCAATGTTGCGGCAAGCCGGGGTGGCAGTCCAGTTTTTTGCCTGTTTTGTCAAGGAGGATGGAAAACCCGAGTCCCTGATCCTGCGCGGGCTGGAGTTGGTGGAAGGATGCCGTCGGCTGATTGCTGAAAACCCGGCTGACCTGTGCCTGCTGGAAACCGCTGCCAGGCTGGATGAAGTACTGGACACCGGCAAGACAGCCATCCTGCTCAGTGTGGAAGGGGGAAAAATTCTCGGCGGTAAACTGTTTATGCTTTCCCTCTTGTACAGGTTGGGAGTGCGCTCCCTGATCCTCACCTGGAATTACGCCAATGATTTGGCGGGTGGAGTACGCGAACCTGGGGGGTTGACTACCTTTGGCAGGGACGTTGTAAGAGAGATGGACAGGCTGGGTATGCTGGTTGACGTTTCCCACCTGTCTGACCCCGCCTTTTGGGATGTGCTTGATGTTAGTGTGCGGTCTGTAATTGCCTCTCATTCCTGCTGCCGTTCTCTCTATGACCATCCCCGCAATTTAACTGACGGGCAAATCAAGGCTTTGGCTGAGCAGGGTGGGGTCATTGGAATCAATTTTTACACCGAGTTTTTGACGGGAGGGAAGGCGGCCCTGGAAGATGTGGTCAGGCATGTCGACCATGTGTGTTCCCTGGTAGGTCCGGATTTCGTCGGCTTGGGTTCCGATTTCGACGGATGCGAATCCCTGCCCGTTGGTCTGGAAAATGCCGGCTGCCTGCCTGCCTTAATGCAGGCTCTATTGGACAGAGGTTATAGCGAGGAGAATACGGCCAAGATTGCCGGGGGAAACTTCTTGCGGGTCATTCGCCAAGTGCTGGCTGACTAAGAAGGAAGTTTCAAGGAAAAAGGGGAACCTGGACATGACAGCGGATTTGCATTGCCACACTACAGCTTCCGACGGGACTGCGGCTCCGGCCCAGTTGGTGCGCCAAGCCAAAGATTTTGGACTCAAGGCTTTGGGCATAACGGACCACGACACGGTTAGCGGGGTCCAGGAGGCCCTGGATGAAGGGAAGCGCCTGGGAATTGAAATTGTCCCAGGGCTGGAGTTGAACACGGATTTTGAGGGCGTGGAACTACATGTCCTCGGGTATTACCCGGACCTTGAAGCGCCGGCCCTGCATGAGGCATTAGCCAGGATGCGGGATGCCCGCCTTTCCCGGCTACGGGCCATGCTGGAGAAACTGGCCGGGCTGGGGATTGATATACGGGTAGAAAGAGTTTTGCAGATAGCCGGAGAAGGTTCGGTTGGCAGGCCCCATGTAGCCCAGGCATTACAGGAGCTGGGTTATGCCAAAGACATCCGGGACGCATTTGACAGGTATCTCGGGCCTGGCAGGCCGGCGTACGTTTCCAGGTACAAACTTACACCCGAGCAGGGGATTGAGCTGGTTGCGTCTGTCAGGGGGATTGCCGTGCTGGCTCATCCGGGCTCTGCTGGACGGGATGAACTTATTCCCCGCCTGGTTCAGACGGGATTAAGGGGAATAGAAGTTTATCACACCAATCACGACAAGGAAATGGAAAGAAAATATGCTGGGATAGCCGAAGAAATGGGCCTGATTATGACAGGCGGTTCAGATTACCACGGCCCGGGGCGTAAAGAAGGTATCCGGTTGGGAGACCGGACGGTATCCCTGACAGTGGTTCAAGAACTGAAAGAATTGAAGGAGAAGATGCGGTAATGGCCAAGCTGTTTGCTGAACCGGCCAAAAGACTGGATGGCCTGGGGTCAGCTGTTTTTACTGAAATGGAAAATCTGAAGCAAAAGGTTGAGGCCAGGGGAGTCGAGGTGATCAACCTGGGAATAGGCAGCCCTGATCAGCCACCTGCGCCCCATGTCAAGCAAGCTCTCATCGACGCAGTAACGGATGGAGGAAATTACCGCTACCCTTTGACCCACGGCCTGGAAGAACTGCGGCAGGCAATTGCCAGATGGTACTATAGACGGTTCGAGGTGGAATTGGATCCTCAGACCGAGGTTTTGACCCTGATGGGTTCCCAGGACGGACTGGCACATATTTACACGGCTTTCATCAATCCTGGAGACCTGGCTTTGATTCCAGACCCGGGTTACCCTATTTACACTGCCGGGCTGCTACTGGCCGGCGGGCGCAAATATCCACTGCCGCTTCAGGCCGAAAAGGGCTTTTTGCCCGATTTGGAACGGGTTCCCGCGGAGGTTGCCCTCCAGGCCAAACTGATGTTTTTGAATTATCCCAACAATCCGGTGGCCGCTACGGCAGATTTGGATTTTTTCCGCCGGGTGGTCTCCTTCGCGCAAAAATATCAAATCATGGTCTGCCATGACAACGCATACTCCGAGCTGGCTTATGACGGCTACCATCCGCCTAGTTTCCTCCAGGCAGAGGGAGCCAAAGAGGTGGGGATTGAATTTCACTCTGTGTCCAAAACTTATAATCTGGCCGGCTGCAGGCTCGGGTTTGTGGTCGGAAACGCCAAAATCATTGCGGGACTGGCTGTTGTCAAATCCAATATCGATTTTGGCGTGTTTAGAGCGGTACAGGCAGCAGGGGCTGCTGCCTTGGACGGTCCCCAGGATGTGGTTACAGAGAACGCAGCCCGTTACCAGGCGCGCAGGGATGTATTGGTGGAAGGCCTCGCCCGGGCGGGTTGGGTGATGCCCAAGCCCAAAGGCTCCATGTTTGTCTGGGCGCCTCTGCCTGATGGATACACCTCTTCCCAAACATTTGCCGTTGAACTGCTGGAACAGACGGGAGTCCTGGTAATTCCGGGTGTGGCTTTCGGAGAGCAGGGGGAGGGTTATGTGCGGTTTGCGCTGGTAGAGGAAGATGGCGTCCTGGAGGAAGTAGTAAGCAGGATTAGCGCCTTTCTAGTCGGCAACAGCAAAAGCCGCCCCGGCAGGCGATGACTAAACAGCCTCTTTTTGGCATAGAATATAGAAGATTAGCCAAAAGAGGTGGTTTGATGGACGACAGGCCGGATATGGAGATGCTCCAGCAAAGGATCCGCGAACTGGAAGAAAAGGTTGAGCACTTGCGGGTGAGCCGGCGTGTCTTGATGAATTTGCTGGAGAAAGTTGAACGTGAAAAGGGCGGGCTGGTCTCTCGGCTTGAACGGGAAAACAGAAAACTACAACACGATAACAGCCGGTTCGCCAAGAGCTTGCTTAATAAAAACCGTCAACTCATTGAGTTACAAGCCAAAATCAATCAGAGAGCATAAAAGGAGCAGCAACCGCTGCTCCTTTTATGCTCAGGCCGTTGAAAAACGGCGTCTAGCTTTGTCGCCATTGCCGCCGGCATCCTCACCGTACGTCCAGTACGCCTCCGGTGCCGGCAGCAATGGCTTCGCGCTATACTTGTTTTTGAACGGCCTGGATTGTGGGTCCTTTCCTTTTTTGAGCTTCCGCCGGATGGTTACACTGCCTTAGTTTAGCTGATCTGCTTGCATGAGGATTTCCAGTTCGACGCCGGGGCCGCCTGACTGATGTCTGACCACAAGGGCAAGCAGGTCTTGCGGGCAGCCCGCACGGCGACAGAGGTTCATGCCAATCTCAGGGTGGTGTAAGGAGATATGAAACGGACTTCCGGGCTTTTCAGCCAACCTGTAAAACAAGGCCGGAACGAACCTGCGCAGCAAAACCACAGAAATCCTGTCCTGTAGTTTGAGATCGCCCGCCTTTTTGCCCACATCATGGAGAAGAGCGGCTTTAAGCAACAACTGCCGGTTTACCTCCCTGTTTTCGCCCTGGAGCATGTTCAGACAGGTGTATGCCACATCAAGAGCATGGCGCTGGTCAGTCGTATCCATGCCAAAAAACAGCGCCTGCTCATCAGCGTCAAGCAAGGATCGGACAAATTGGCCGTCGGCCGGTGTGATCTTGGCGGTGAAGGCAGACATAAATTGCTTTAAACGATTTAACATGGTTACCCCATCGCTTGCATGATGGCCTGGGGGCAATCGGTAATAATGCCGTCCACCCCGGCTGTTTTCAATTTTAACACCAGCCCGGGATCATTGACAACCCAGGGGAAAACCTTATAACCCCAGCTGTGGGCTTGCCAGATTAGCTGGCTGCTGGTGCAAGTCAGAGCAGGGTGCAGGGAAAAGACGTTTAGCAGGCCGGCCTGGACCCATAGGTCAGGTTCAAGCCGGTTAAACAACAGGCCCAGGCGAAGTTGTGGTTCCAGGCGGTGAAGAGTACTGAGACTGGTCCAATTGAAAGAGGAGACGATGACCCTGGTCTGAGCCCGGTACCTGTTAATGATAGCAAGGACTTTTGCTTCAATGCCAGGATAATTGACAACATTGGTCTTTAATTCAATGTTCAGGCCTATCCGCCGGGGCAGGGAGGTAAAGACTTCCTCCAAGGCAGGTATTCTTGTTCCGGCAAACTGAGCGCTGAAGGAAATACCGGCATCGACCTTTTTTAGGCTTGCCAGGGTACATGCCGTTACCGGTCCTGTGCCGCTGGTGGTACGGTCGAGTGTTTCATCATGAATTACCACAACTCTACCGTCCTTGCTCAGATGAACGTCCAGCTCAATCATTTGGGCGCCTGTCTGGGCAGCCAGGAGGAAAGAGGGAAGAGTATTTTCCGGCGCAGCGGTCGGGGCTCCCCGGTGGCCGATTATCAACAGATCGGACATACATGCACCTCCTGGCTGGATCATGCGTAGAATTCAGGAGTCAGGAGTCAGATACCTATGCCGCTACGCGGCACCACTGAGGAATGCAACAGGACCAGGAAGCTCAAGGGTGAGTTTGCTTTCCGCGCAGAGAAGCATTACGGAGGAGCCGAAAAGTATGCTCAGCGACGGAGTCTGCTGAACGAAGCGGAAAGCAAACTCGACCCGAGCAGACCCGAAGCATGTTGTGGGGCAGAATGGGAGGACGGTCTATCATCTTCGGAACCTCCTGAATTCTGAATATCTGACCAGTAACAATATATTATGAAACGGTGGCAGAGGATACACTGCAGCAATTTCAGAGACTGAGGTTGCCCTCAGTCTCTGTTCCGATTAGCGCCGTGAGTTTCCGTCTGGTGGCTGACGCCGTATGCGACCTGAGATGAAAACACCGGTTCCGTGTAATAGCCGTCAGCCATACTGTGCTCCATTTGGTGGTCTTCCGCCACGGGAAGGTCTTCCATCGGGTTGAAGCAGTAGCCCGGAATACCGTTAGGGTGCGGTGAGACCGGATTTACCGGTCCGGCTTTACGTCGCATTTAGCTTCCCCCCTTAAAGTTAGTGTCCGCCTGCAAGCATGCTTTCTGCACCCCCTGAATATATTCTGCAGCGTCATAAGTTAAAACATACCGCTGCCGAAAAACTTAATAAACGGATCAAATCATTCCATAACTGGACTGGAACGGCGCTAATTATTGTGGTATAATGACAAAATATACATTGGATGAGAAAATTCAAGAATGAGAGGTGCTTGCGTTTGGACGCCAAATTCGCCCGGGAAGGTCTTACTTTTGACGACGTGCTGCTGGTTCCGGCAAAATCAGATATACTTCCCAGAGATGTGGACACTTCAACGTATTTGACAAATAAAATCAGATTAAACATTCCCTTGCTCAGCGCAGGCATGGATACGGTGACGGATTCCCGTCTGGCCATCGCCATTGCCCGGGAGGGCGGTATAGGGATAATTCATAAAAACATGTCCGTTGAGGCTCAGGCGCTGGAAGTAGACAAAGTTAAGCGTTCGGAACATGGTGTAATTACAAACCCGATTTTTCTTCAGGCCGAAAATCCTATTACGGACGCCTTGGAATTGATGGAACGCTATCGCATTTCCGGTGTTCCCATCGTAGACGCGGATAATGTCCTGGTTGGTATTCTAACGAACCGTGACCTGAGGTTTGAAAAGGACTTTACCAGGCTCATCGGTGAGGTAATGACCCGGGAAAACCTGATAACCGCTCCGGTCGGTACTACCCTCGAGCATGCCAAAGAGATTTTGCGCAACCACAAAGTGGAAAAACTGCCTATTGTCGATGCTAAAAACAGGCTTAAGGGTCTGATTACCATAAAGGACATTGAAAAAGCCCGCCAGTACCCCAACTCTGCCAAGGATGAACGGGGCCGGCTGAGAGTGGGCGCAGCGGTGGGTGTTACCAATGACACCATGGAACGGGTTGCCGCCCTGGTACAAGCCGGGGTCGATGCAGTAGTAGTAGACACCGCTCACGGGCACCATGCGGGAGTTATCCAAACTGTAAAGCAGATTAAGGCTGAGTATCCGGAACTCCAACTGATTGCCGGCAATGTGGCTACAGCAGAGGCCACAAGGGACCTGATCGAAGCGGGCGCTGATGCGGTCAAAGTTGGTATGGGTCCGGGTTCCATCTGCACTACCAGAGTAGTTGCAGGTATTGGGGTACCGCAGATTACTGCGATTTACGATTGCGCCGCAGAGGCCCAAAAATTTGGCATCCCCATTATTGCTGACGGCGGGGTCAAATTTTCCGGAGATTTGCCAAAAGCCATAGCCGCGGGCGCTCATACCGTGATGATTGGGAGTCTCTTTGCCGGCACGGAGGAAAGCCCGGGAGACATTGAAATCTACCAGGGACGGAGTTATAAAGTGTACCGGGGCATGGGTTCTATCGGAGCCATGAAACAGGGAAGCCGGGATCGCTATTTCCAGGAAAAGGAACAGAAACTGGTGCCAGAGGGCATTGAAGGCAGGTTACCTTTTAAAGGCCCCTTGTCAGAGACCATTTACCAGTTGATTGGAGGGCTTAGAGCCGGTATGGGGTACTGCGGCACCCGCAATCTGGATGAACTGCGCACCAAGACCCGGTTTATTCGCATCACCGGAGCAGGACTGCGGGAAAGCCATCCGCATGATGTCACAATCACCAAGGAAGCGCCGAACTACAGTGTGTAGCTGCTTTGCGGGGAAACGGCGATTTGCAGGGAATTGACCGTACAGCCTAGCGCTGCCTGTAACAGACATAAACAGACCCTTCCTTGGCAGGAAGGGTCTGTTCGCGGGCAGGACAGAGTTTTGAAGCGCAAACGACTCACAGGTAAACGTGGGTCTTGACAGAACGGACCGTATATTTGGGCCACTTCTCAGCCGCAAGGACTGAAGCCTCCTTTGCATTCGATGCCTTTACCCTGACGAAGCAGTCTTTTCCTCTTAAGTCTTTCATAATTATTAAATACTTCAATCCCTCGTTCATGTGCACTCTCCTCTTTAAATTCATTTGGTTTGATCTGAATTATACACTCGTTACAACTCCTGAGGCAGGTCGGTCTGGCAGTAATAGCACTGGCGTGTTCTCAGTTCATACTGACTCAAAATCAGGTTGCAGTAAGGACATGCCCGTTCGTCTTTGCTTATGTATGGCTGCATAAAGTTATCCATCTAAAGCTTCCATCCTTTCAACCAACTTGTTTTTTGATGACAAAGCTATTCTGTCCAGAAAGGGTGGATTTTTGTGAGGCAAGTTATGGCAAAAAAAGATGCGGATTTGGCCGCATCTTTTTCGGTCTGGCAATAAATCACACTTTAAGTACCAGCCCCGTGGAATCCACCGGAGCTACCTGGCGGTTCCGTTCGACGGGCCTCGCAGGCATCAGAAGTCAAACTCGCTCATAGTATGTGGCCAGGTAAACTGCTCCAAGGATTATCAGAGTAACCACCGAATAAAGAATTAACATCTTGGTTCACCCTCCTTGGTTAATATTACTTTACGTCAGAGCCAATTTTTAAACAATTTTTTTTTGGCGAGTTGCTGAAAATTGCTGTCAAGCGGCAGGAATTACTTATTAACTGGGCAGAATACTGGACATGAGGTGAGTGGATGCAAACCATTGTAGTGTGTGCAGCGGTAATTGAACGGAATGGCTGCGTGCTTTTGGCTCTGCGCAAAGCCGGCGGTGAGCAGGGCCTGTTATGGGAATTTCCCGGAGGCAAGTTAATCCCGGGCGAATCACCGGCCCAGTGTTTGCTGCGGGAAATAAACGAAGAATTAAACATGCATATAGAGGTTAACGCTATCCTGGAGGTATCTTCCCATTGCTATAACCCAGAGCAGCAGATTTTGCTGCTGGCCTATTTGTGCAGACATTTAAATGGGGAAGGGGAAGCTCTGGATTGTCAGGACTTTCGCTGGGTAGATCCGGATGAAATAGAAAACTATAACTTGGCTCCAGCCGACCTGCCGGTACTGGAAAAGCTGTTAAAACTGAAAACCTGGTAGGAATTTTTTCGTTCCCGGCGAATATGTAGGAGGTATGAGGAGGAGACTGCATGAGTTTTCGCATGTTTTTGGCCTTACAGTTGATGATGTTTCTTGTTTTGGGCCTGGTTGGCAGCTGGCTTAGCGATGTGGCGTTGCTGCAGCGGGGCGTAGTTATGAATTTTGCCGTGTTCTATCTGGCCTCCATGCTTGTTGGCTATACAGTAAAAACCTCTCCTGTTGCCCATGCCTTAGCGGCCTGTGCTGCCTTTTACCTTATAGCATATCTTCTCGGTGACCCAGGTTCTTTTTCAGTCAATGATCAGATTATTGATGCCCTGACAGCAGTTGTGTTTGTAGTAATCGGCGCCAACGTAGGTATCTATTCGCGTCCCCGGCCCAGTGACGAGGATGTGGTCAACTAGGCTTTGGCAAATGCCAATAAACAGAGGCGCCTCCCGGATTGCCGGGGAGGCGCCTCTGTTTGCTTTTTAGGCGGTATTGTCAGGCAGCGGAAAAGTACGTTCTAGGCGTTGGGCAGGGTAAAGGAAAAAACAGTCCCTTGCCCAGACTTGCTCTCTACATCAATTGTTCCCCCGTGGGCCAGGACCAATTCCCTGACAATGGCCAATCCCAAGCCGGTTCCCCCCTTGTCAGGGGTGCGGGCTTTATCTACTTTGTAGAAACGCTCGAAAACATAAGGCAGGTCTTGGGGCGGAATGCCGATGCCGGAGTCTGCTACGCTGAAGCAGGTTTCTTCCTCCCCCTGGTGAATGGAAATTTTTATCCAGCCGTCTACCGGAGTGAAGCGCAAAGCATTATCGATGAGATTCACCAGAATTTGTTCCAGACGGTCTCCGTCCGCCAACACTGGGGACAATGCCTGGGAGAATTCGGTTAGCAGCCTGATATTTTTTTCAGTTGCCCTGGGGGTCAGCTTAGCCACTACCTCGGAGGCTAACAGGCCAGGCTCCAAAGCCACGGGCTTTATTTTGGCCTGTCCGGCCTGGAACCGGGCCAGATCCAATAAATCACTGACGAGCCGATTCAGCCTGCCAATATCCTTTAACATCAAGGTGAAGTATTTCGATTTTTCCTCGTCGGGTATTACCCCGTCCTGCATCAATTCCAGAAACCCTTGCAGGGAGGTCACGGGAGCACGAAATTCGTGGGAAACATTGGCCACAAATTCACGGCGCTGTTCCTCCAGTTTATGCTGCTCAACGAGAGTGTTTTGGATTTCCGTAATTGAACGGTTAAACACATTAACCAGGGCGCCCAACTCGTCATCCCCCTGGTAGGATACCATTTCGGTCTTTCCACCCCGGGCCAGAGCCTTGGCCACTTTGTTCATCTGCAGGATGGGGCGGGAAATGCTCTTGGCCAGAAAATATGCCAGGATTACGGCCAGGACCAGAGCCATCAGCGCGGCATAAAGAATGTAGAGGCGGAAGCTGAATAGGTTGGCCTGAAACCCCTTGATGGACGTGTCAAGAAAAACAGCCCCGATTACGGTATTGTTTAGTTTGATTGGATTGCCCACGGTCAGGCTGGGAGTACCCAGTAAAGTGCCTCCCCAGCGGCTGTAAGTCTGGCCGGCAAGAACGTTTTTGACTTCCTCCCGGTTCAGGGCCTCGCCAACCACTCCTTTTTCGCTGGAAGCCAGAACCGTGCCGGAGCTGTCGATAATGATCACATCAGCTTCAATGGACTGGGACACTTGTTTTGCTACATTGTCCAGAATGTCGTCAGCCGCCAGGGCGATGCTTTCCCGGATCAGTGGGTTATTGGCCAGGGTTTGGGCGTTTTTTTCGAATTGCTGCTGCAGCCTGTTAGCCAGGTAATGCTGCAGCAGGTAATTGAACATGCCGCCCAGCACCAGCATAGTTACCAGGATGATTACCGCATGGCTTAAGAGCAGCCTGGTAAACAAGCTCTTTGGTTTCACCCCGGCACCACCTCAAACTTGTAACCGAGGCCCCAGACCGTCTTGATATAGCGCTGATTGCCGCGGGACTCCACTTTTTGCCGCAAGCGCTTGATGTGCTCATCAACAGTTCTGGCATCCCCAAGATATTCGTAGCCCCAGACGTTGCTCAAAAGCTGGTCACGGGTAAACACCCGCCCCGGGTTTTGGGCCAGGTAGGACAGAAGCTCGAATTCCTTTGGGGTCAAGGGTACTGTCTCCTGGCCTACTTTTACCTCGTGGCCCTGCATGTCTACGGTTAGTTCGGCAAAACGCAGTACGTTTTGGCCGGATGGCGCCGGAGCGGTGCGGCGCAGGATTGCTCTGACCCTGGCAATGAGTTCCCGGGGGCTAAAAGGTTTCAGCACATAGTCGTCGGCGCCCAATTCCAGGCCCAATACCCTGTCCAGCTCTTCGCCCTTAGCCGTAAGCATTAGAATGGGCGTGGCGGATGTCTTGCGAATCTCCCGGCATACCTCCCAGCCATTCAGTTTGGGCAGCATTACATCCAGGATGACAAGCTCCGGATTCAGGGCCTGGAATTTTGTCAGAGCGGCGGCGCCGTCATAGGCTAATTCCACCCGGAATTTTTCGCTCTCGAGAGACAGTCGCAACACTTCACAAATATGCTGATCATCGTCAACAACCAATACCAGGGAATTCATAACCGGCCTCCATTGTAATATTTTACCTTTAGTGACATAAGCAGGAAGGATATTTTTGCCTGGGCAGCGAATTAACGCTTAAAATCTCAGGCCGTCTTGCTGAAACATTATCTATAGTGTAACTACTTTGGCCAGGCCTTGCAACATGGTCCAGGATTTGGCTTGCGGTTTAATTCAGCAAGAACAGAAAGGGGGTTTGCAAGTTGCAACCGGCACTCTCCAGGCGGGAAAGGAAAAAACAAGAGACGCGGGAGAAGATTTATCATACTGCTTTGACGCTTTTCCGCATTCAAGGTTTCGAGAAAACATCCGTAGACCAAATTACTACCCGGGCAGACGTAGGCAAAGGCACGTTTTATAATTACTTTCCATCAAAAGAAGCGGTGATTTATCAATATACCCGAGAAATTAACCGGGAAATCCTGGACCGGGGCAGGGAGCGGATGAGCCAGATGGCCCGGGCAGGCGACAGGCTGAGTTTTGTCCTGGAAAACTGGGCGCGGTTTATTCAGGGACATCCCGAAGTGGCCTATGTCATGGTTCAGGAAGGCTCGGCTCTGATGGTGAAGGAAGCTACAGGGAACCTGGAGGAGATTTTGGTAGGGATAATCGGTTCCGGTCAGATAAAGGGGGAAATCCGCAAAGACATCTCCACTCTGCTCTTAGCCCAGTCAATCCAGGCTGCCGCAGTCCGGCAGTTTCTGGACTGGTACCGGGTAAAAGAACCGGGGGGACTGGAGGGAAAAGTCCGCAACGTGCTGGAAATCTTTATCCAGGGGAGTATGGCGGAACGCTAACCGAAAGCATTGCTCTAAGCCTGGTTAAATGCCTCTTCCTTTTGGATGGAGTAATTGGTGTAAGCAAACTGGTGGGCCAGGGTTTTGTCAGTGGGATTCTTAACGTAATACTCATACCTGGGAGAGTCCAGTTCAGCCCCGTACAGCCTGCGCAGCGCCGCCAGGACCACCGCTGGGTCTACCGCATAGGATAGAGATGTATAGTGGTTGCGTGTAAAATCTGTATCTTTGCGCATACAGGCTTTGAGGAAGCTGAGCACATTACCCTTGTCAAGTCTAAAGGTGTCGGCAAGGTAGGCGCCCGAAATCTCCCGGGAGCCCCATTTGGCCAGCACGTTGAGCCACGCCATGGCTTCAGCGGGATGGTTTTGATAGAGCACGGTTGCCTTGGCCAAAGCCAGGATCCGCCTGGCCAAAGCCTGGCCCAGGCGGGATTCGTCTTCTCCGGAGAGCGCCCTTTCTGACTCGTCCCTTGTTTCCGGATCCCGCATCCAGCGGAAACACTCAACGGCATAATCCAGCGGCTCACCCCGTGATACAATCTCCTCACACAGCTCCAGACGCCGGTCTCCGCCCGGCAGGCAGGAGACCAGCTTGGCAACCAGCATGCCGGCTTGGGAGAAGGGTGGAAAAACAGTATTGTTTTTGGGGAAAATATGCCCGCTCCCGGCGAGGGCCAGGGCCAGATTAGCGCAACATTGCAGGGAAAGAGACTGGACCTTGACCTGTATCCTCAAAATAAGGGCCTCGGCATTGCGCTGGCTTACCATTCGCTCCAGGCGGCTCGAAATTTCAGGCACATTAAGGGATTCGGCCTCGGTAAGAAACACAGCCACTTCCTGGTCGGATATGTCCCCTTCAGGTATAGCATAGGAGAAAAACCTGGGAAAATATTTCAAAGCGGTGGCCCGCTGTTCCTTGGTCCAGATTTCCTGCCATTCCCTGTTATAGCTGGAGTTGTTGATTTTCGGAAAGAGGGACTTGAGCAGCTTTCTGGCCGCCTCTCGTTCGTCACTGTTGAAACTTTCCAGAATCCCCTCGATTTCAACCTCCTTGTCTTTTTTATATGTCAGCCCGAGAAAATAATCCGGATTGTCCCGCACGCTTTCGTACACGCTGGGATAGAGGATGCGCAGCCCTTCTATGAGCATCAGGTCAACAGGGTTTACTTCATTTTTCAAGATGGGCAGGGCAAAGGTCAGGGCATTACAATAGCGCTTGGCCAGCCTGGGGGTTTGCAGGCGGACCTCCAATCCCTCAACAAAGTGACTGACGAAGGTCTGCAGCTGAGTTTCGCTCAACTCAATGTCTGCGGTGGCTAAGGCGTCGCTTACACCTTCCAGGCAGTAGTTGCGCAAGGAAATGCGTTCAACCAAAGGAAGGTGCAGGGGCACCTGAATTATCTTTTCCAGAAAGCTTCTGCCACCCGAAACCCCGCTGGGCTGGGGATTCAGGGCAGCGGCCACCACTTCTTCATCAAAGGCAAGGATATAGGAAGTAAAAGCTAAGTCGCCGCTGAGTTTGGCGATCCTGAATACGGTCTGCATGGCCGGCTGCTCGAGTCTGTCGATATCATCCATGAAGATGACCAGACGTTTGCCCTCCTGAGCCAAGAGCTGCTCAAGCTGTGATTTGAAGTCAGCATCAAGCTTGTTGAGCGGTTTTACTGCCTGGGGCGCCGGGTCGGCGGTGGTATCGCTTTCGGGTTGAGCGGAGGCATAAGCGTTCAGCCAGCGGCTGATAACTCTTTTTTTGCCGGGTATGGCCTGCCCCAAAGCATCGGACAGAGTACGGAAAAAATCCTGAACCAGTCTTGTTTTTACGCCAAAGCGCCAGGGATTAAAGCGGACAATAACGACATGTGAGTGGTTATGCAATTCTTGTTCGATAAAATTGAGCACCGTTGTTTTGCCTTCACCCCAGGCTCCATGCAAACCAATGACCAGAGGCCCCGCATCCTTGCGAGCGGCCAGAGTTTGGGCGATGCGCAGAGCAAAGGGCCGGCGGTTGAACCTGTCATGTTCCACGTTCCTTAGCGGTGCATCCGAAAAAAAGGAGTTCTGCATTGGAGGTCAATCCTTTCCCCAAAAAGGTACTAGAAAAATTACTTGTTATTGGATGTGCAGACATCTGATACCTATTTTAGCGGAAAGATGGAAAAGGAAAAGAGTTTTCTTAAAAAAAGACATATTTTGGCCCATCAAGCCAGGTAACCCCCGAAAATAAACTTCATCTGCCACAAAGGCAATGTCCTGTTTAGCTCAGAAATAACATACTATGATATTGACGTTGGAGAAGGGGGTTATCATGGGGTGAGAGTAGCGTTATTTATTGATGGAGCAGCGATGTTTTATGCCCAGCGGGAAAATGGATGGTTTATCGATTATAAAAAAGTCCACCAGTATTTTGCCGACAGCAAGCAGCTGAGCGGAGCATACTATTTTACTGCTACCCCTCCGGCCAGCAACCACCAGGCGGTGGATAACTACCGCAGGTTCAAAAGATTTCTGATATACACGGGGTATCATGTGATAGACAAAGAAGTCAAGGTGATTAATGACCAGCGCACCGGACAGGTAAAGCTGAAGGGCAACCTGGACATCGAATTGATATTTCGCATGCTCTCAGGCATCAACAGTTACGATGAAGCTGTGATCTTTGGCGGGGACAGCGACTACCTCTCCGTGGTTTCCCACCTGCGTAATCTGGGCAAGGCGGTGGTGTGTGTGGGACGGCGCGCCTCCACTTCCATTGAACTGATAAATGAATGCGACAGGTTTATCGATTTGAGCGACATCCGCACCTGGATCGAGCGGGACTAGCGTGTCAGGCGGGAGGTTCAGGGCATAAGATATAACAGATAATAGGCTCAAGCGGGAATGAGGGCCTTAAACTGCGAAAGGGAACTTCTTCTACAGATGAGTTCCCTTTTATGTGCTCTGCTTCGGCACGCAGGTTCACTTTTCCAGGCCGAGTTCTGTGGCGCTTTCCACCCCGCGGCTGGCAATAAAGGCGCAGATGAATTTCACCAGATCCGGGCGGGAAGGGGCTGGGTAAGGGTCAGGGCGTTCAGCGTTACGCGCCAGCCAAAAATCGGCCATCTGCCCAACCTGGAGAAAAAAGGGATGGACCTTTTGAGCAGGGTGATTGAAGGTGGCTGCGGCGACCGAACTGCTAACACTGTTCAAGGTCGACGGGTGGAGCACGCCTTTCATCTGGCTTAAGGTATAGCGTTCCGCTACCTGCCTGATTTTGGCGATGTTCTCCGGCAATTCTGCTAAAGATACCAGGCAGCGGTTTTCAGAGGGTTTGTTGCTCAACGGGTTGTTGAGGGTGGCAGGGTCAAAGGCAGGATTTTTTACCCGTTCCAGCGTGACACCGGCAGGGGCGATCCGGGGAGCAGCTGTTTTGGCTCGGTCAACAGCCTTCCCCTGCTGCTTTATTGCTTCCACTGCCAGGTGATCGCAGCGGTTGTTATACTTATTGTCGGCGTGGCCCCGCACTTTTATCCAGCGGACCTTGGCTCTGGTTAAAAGGGCGTTGAGCTCTTGCCAGAGGTCCTGGTTCTTGACTGAGCCCTTTTTCCAGTCTGTCCTGAGCCAGGCCTGCATCCAGCCTTTGGTGTAGGCGTTCACCAGGTAGCTGGAATCGCTGTAGAGCACAACCTCGGCAGCGGGGGAAAGTTCGATGGCCTGTTTGATGCCCCAGATGGCGGCCTGAATCTCCATGCGGTTGTTGGTGGTTTCCGGTGAAAAACCGCTCAATTCCTGCATCAGACTGCTGTTTGCATCAAGAATAACCGCAGCCCAGCCGCCCGGCCCGGGGTTTCCCGAACAAGCGCCGTCAGTATAAACGTGAAAAAGTGTCATAAAAACCTCCCGGCCTGTATCTAAGTAATTTTAGCACGGCCGGGGAGCTTCGTCCAATCTGCCGGCTAACAGAGGTCAGATGTCCGAAGTCAGAGTGCATGATGCCGGCGCGGAGTGTCAAGGGGAAGTGTCAAGGGGACAGTCCCCGTGACACTGAAGACGCTGTCAATGTACCTGTCCCCGTGACACCCGTGACACCTGTCCCCGTGACACCCCGGTTTAGCGCTGGGCTGATTTTAATTCCGGTTGAAGCATGGTATATTGGGGATTGTGGAACAATTTACTCGAAGCTGTAATAGGGGAGGTTCATTGATGACCAAGTTTACTGATCCGGTATTTCAGGCCCAGAACTCTTTGCGCGCAGATGTAAACTATATGATGGAGGATTTTCTGGGAGCGGAAGGTATCACCAGTCAGGAAATTGAGGCAATTGGCCAGGGTATTCAAACAGGAGTACAGTCATTAAAGCTGCGGCGCTCTGAGATGGCGTGGCGCGATTTGCCTTACGGCCAGGCAAGCGTTGTTGAGGAGATAAAAAAGTTTGCCGGCGCTGCCAGAGAGAGATTTGCAAACTTTGTAGTCCTGGGAATCGGCGGCTCCGCGCTTGGGCCTCTGGCGGTGCATCAAGCCGTTAATCACCCGCAGTACAACGAACTTTCACGCGAGAAACGGGGGGGGCCGCGTTTCTACGTCCTGGACAATGTGGACCCTGAGCGCTTCGCAGCGCTCTTTGACGTCATCAAGCCCGAGGAGACCTTGTTCAATGTAATCACCAAGTCGGGCAGCACCTCGGAAACCATGGCCCAGTTCCTGATCATCCGTTCCTTGCTGCGGCAGGTTTTGGGAGAAAGGTACCACGAGCACCTGGTCGCTACCACTGACCGGGAAAAGGGGAACCTGGTCAATATTGCCCGGGCTGAAGGGTACCACCTGTTCTTTGTGCCTGCGGGGGTAGGCGGGCGGTTTTCGGAACTTTCGCCCGTTGGCCTTTTGCCTGCAGCCATGGGCGGTATTGATATTGACGGGCTTCTCGCAGGGGCGGCCTACATGGACAAATGGATTAGTGAGAGCGAATCACTCTGGGATAATCCGGCCTGCTTGCGCGCGGTCCTGCACTACCTCGCTCTGAGACGGGGAAAAAACATTTCTGTCATGATGCCGTACGCCGAGGGGTTGAAACTCTTTGCCGACTGGTATGCCCAATTGTGGGCTGAAAGCCTGGGCAAGCGCTTTAACCTTAAGCAGGAAGAAGTTTTCGCGGGCCAGACTCCGGTCAAAGCCTTGGGAGTGACCGATCAGCACTCCCAGGTCCAGCTCTATACAGAGGGTCCCTTTGACAAGGTAATTAACTTCCTGGCCGTAGACCGTTTCCGTCAGGTAGTGGATATTCCCAAGGACTTTCCGGAGATCCCGGGTGCAGCTTTTTTGGGCGGACACAGTTTGAACGGACTGATGGAAGCTGAACGGCAGGCAACCGAGTATGCCCTGTACAAGGCCCGGCGCATGAACACGACCCTCTTTTTGCCGGAAATCAATGAATTCAGCATCGGGCAGCTTATTTATCTGCTGGAAGTGGAAACGGCGTGCACGGGAGAACTTCTGGGCATCAACGCTTTCGACCAGCCTGGAGTAGAGGAAGGCAAGAACGCAACCTATGCCCTGATGGGGCGACCCGGCTATGAAAACAAGCGGGAAGAACTTGCCGGCGCTGCCGCGAAACTGGAACGCTTTTTACTCCGACGGAAGCAGGCATAGTAATACGGGCTGGTCAAAGGCTTTAACGGCATGGGCTCAGATGCGTGCGAAGTATCCGAATATCTCCCTTGAGCATGACGGTTTTGAGGCAGGCCGGCAGTACCATGGCGTCTCCCGGCGTCAATTCCAGCTTCGGACGGGTTAAAATCTGACCGCATCCTTGCAGAACCAGGTAGATTTCCAGCCCTTGCGTAAGCTTATGGCATACTGTGCAGTTGTCGACCGTTAACAGGTCTACGGTGAATTTATCACACCTAAAGGGCAGCCTCAGGCCGCCGGAGCCGGGATGCAGGCGGCAGTTGACAACCGAGAGGGCCTTGGCGATGTGAAGTTCGCGCGGCATACCGTTAACATCTACCCGGCCGTAATCGTACATGCGGTAAGTAATGTCTGAATTCTGCTGTACCTCTGCCGCCAGGATGTCTTCTCCCAGGGCGTGGACAAGGCCGGCAGGGATGAAGAAAACATCACCGGCTTTGGCCTTAACCCGGTTTAGGAATTTCTCTGCCGTACCCGTGCGCAGGGATCTGAGCAGGCGTCCGGCAGTGGCGCCGGGCTTTAGGCCGTGAACGATTTCTGCCTGAGGTCCCGCCTGGAGGATGTACCACATTTCGGTCTTGCCGTCATCCTGCTCGTGTTCGGCCGCAAATAAGTCGTCGGGATGAACCTGGACAGAAAGACTGGCCCCGGCATCCAGGAGCTTGATCAACAGGGGAAAGCGTCCCGGAGAACTTTCCTTTCCCAGCAGTTCTTGCGGGTAAAGCGCTGTGATTTCACCCAGGCTCACGCCGGCCAAAGGGCCGTTTGCCACCAGGCTTTGACCTGCGGGGTGGTCTGCGACTGCCCACAGTTCACCGATGGGCGGCCCCGGCGGAAGAGCCAGGCCCAACATCCCTGACAGCTTGTTGCCGCCCCACAGCCTTTGTTTAAACAGCGGCTCAAGTTTTAACGGATAAAGCATTCTCGTTTCACCCGCTTTACCTCTACACAGCCCGGGTGGAAAATATGACTCTTGGACAAAGGGAACAACAGCTTTTTGGAAGAAAACGATTGGGGGGAACGCAGTTGGAGTTGGTCTCACTTCTAAAGCAATACGAACAGGATGTGTTCAGGGATATTCGGGAATTGGTAAACATACCAAGCGTTGCGGATATGCAGAGCGCCGGGGAGGGAGCCCCATTTGGCCTGGAAATTGCCAGGGCGCTTGACTGGTACCTGGCAAGGGCAAGGGAGATGGGCTTTGCAGTCAAGAATGTGGGCGGTTATGCCGGTCATGTAGAATTCGGGGAGGGGGAGGAAATCCTTGGGGTCTTGGTCCACCTGGATGTCGTGCCGCCCGGCCCAGGCTGGCAGTCTGACCCCTTCGGGGCGGTAATGGACGAGGAAAA
>JAJZPO010000068.1 GCA_021811155.1 Bacillota bacterium
CCAGCGTTTTGCAAGGCTCATTGATAGACTTTGGCCAAAATCTTTGGACCTGAAATTATGGAGTTGGGTTTTTTATCCTGGAACTGCATAACTCCTGTTCCTAAGAAAAGTAATTCTGGTTCAAGCAATGTTTACAGCCGCTGCGTCCATAATTAATTTAACTTGGTCAATCAAGTTTTCTGTCAGTAAATGGGGGCGGAACCAGATAATAATCGTGCTTGTTGGGTTAATTTTTGGCATGCTTCCTTTTATCGTCTTTACAGCAGTTCCAATTGTGTTGAATATCAACCCGTTAATCGACCAGGGCATCACCACTATGTTTGTCTTGACGGTGCCTGCGGCCCTGAGTTATGTAATAGTGAAAAGATATTTACCCGACGGCCGTAGAATTTTGGAGTCCCTGATCACATATATCATCACAACTTTCTTATTTGCCATTGTTTTATACTTTGGCTATACCAGGTTTACTTCCTTGAAACATAATATAAATACATTCCTTACTGTAGTTTCTTTGGCTTTCATTCTATCCATTTCTTTTACCGTTCTTAAATTCGGAATTCAATACATAATGCGGATGGCTTTAGACGAAAAGCGGGGTTTCAGGAGCAAAATAGACGAACTTAACCACTGCTTGTCCGAGGTTGATGAAGACCTGATTGCGGAAGAAGTATTCAAGCAACTTGAAATAGAAGGAATTTTTTTAATTGCGGAAAATCAGGACGGCTTGCTGTTACGGAAAGCAGCAGGGAGATATTCAGATGAGCACCAGGAACAGACCGCGTTGGAGAATTATTATTTTTCAGCTATCAACAATATCGACTGCGCAGAATTCCTGCCCGGTGCACTACCGGCAGAAGTTTTCGTTCCAGTGGTGTTGGACAACTTTAAATGCGGAATCTTTTTTGGGCATAGATGTTCCCATGTTAAACTTACTCA
Source organism: Bacillota bacterium (assembly GCA_021811155.1). Taxonomy (GTDB): domain Bacteria; phylum Bacillota; class Desulfitobacteriia; order Desulfitobacteriales; family JAJXUE01; genus JAJZPO01. The sequence goes on from JAJZPO010000068.1 coordinate 937, forward strand.
TGCGGAACTGCAACAGCTAAATTTGTTGGGTTATCAAATCGGGTACCGCCTCAAAATGAAATATGTGACAAAACATTTGTCAGAAGAACTAAATTCTATGGCGCAAAGCGTTCTGCAGCAGCAACAGTGGGGTAGGGGCTTGCGAGTAATCAACAGGCTGTTATTTAGATCTTTTGAAGACGAGAGAAAGGCGCTTGCCCGGGAGATTCACGATGGGCCACTGCAGTTAAGCCTAGATGCCAGCAGGCGGTTGAAACAAGTGTTGGAGGAATGCTCCTCCGACGCCCCGAATTTAAACAATATCTCTGTAATCCGTGACATTATCCAGGAACTCAACTATGAATTACGCGAGGTCTGCGCAAATTTGAGGCCAAGTATACTCTCTGACCTGGGTCTGGTTGTTGCTGCAGAAGCGATGTGCAAACAGGTGATGTTGAACGAAATATTGAAGGTATCTTTGTCTGTAAACAACATCGACAAGAATCAGCGGTTGGCTGAGGAAGTTGAGCTGGGTGCGTTCCGCCTTCTGCAAGAAGGGATAACCAATGCCGTTAAGCATTCCGGGGCTGTTCGGGTAGAAGTGGGCATAGCGTTAGTGGACAATAACCTGGAGCTAATGGTTGAAGATAATGGCAGAGGGTTCGATATCAACGGATTAGATGACTGGACAGGTTTCGGTGAACATTTTGGTATTATTGGGATGAGGGAAAGGGTTGAAGGTTTGGGAGGAAACTTTGCCATTGAGTCTAAGCGCGGCAGTGGTGTAAAAGTCAGGGCATCAATACCGATTGGATGAATTGCCTGGGGGAATAAGTGAAATGCCTGTTCAACATAGCGATTTGGATATCAGGGTGTTGGTTGTAGACGACCATACATTGTTTGCCGAGGGTACTTCTTTGTTGTTATCAACTGAATCACGCTTCACAGTAATAGGCATAGCAAAAACCGGGAAAGAATGTTTGGATTTAACGAGGGCCGGAAAACCGGATGTTGTCCTACTGGACATAAACCTGCCTGATATCTGCGGGACAGATTTAATACAGCAACTTAAAAAGGACCATTCAGATGTAAGAATATTGGTTCTCACTGGGCAAAATCCTGAAGGATATTTAAGTATTTCCCGGCAGAATGGGGCTCACGGTTTCTTGCTCAAAGACTGTTCCATCAGTGAAATGACTGAAGCTATATTGAGAGTTGCTTCAGGACAATTCTGCTTTTCCAACTGCATGGACCAAATCCCTGAATCTGTTACTCAGGCAAATCTGGAAACTTTAGCAACACAAACCCTTACGCCTAGAGAGAATGAGATAATGGGTTTGGTAGCGAAGGGGTTGCATAATAGCGATATAGCCGTAAGGCTGGGTATCAAGAAGAGAACTGTGGACACCCATGTCGGCAACATTTTGGTGAAATTGAATGTGAATTCCCGCTTGGAAGCTGCTCTGGCCTGGTTGGGGGATACTGAGGCAGATTTTAAGCGTAAACTCGATACGCAATGACGAAACACAGCACCCGGCTCCTGAACTAGGGCCAAGGGGGTTACCTGCCCAGGTTGTTCAACAGGTTTTCAAATTCCTTGATATGCCGTTCCTCCTCGGATAATATGTGGGAGATGCGTCCTCGGATGAAACGCTCAGGTATGTGGTTTATGAGTTCCCGGTAGGATTGGACAGCATGGTACTCGGAATGTATATCAGCCTGAAGGATTTCGCGCGGTACAGTACTGTAATTAACCAAAGCAGCATTCCAGTACACCGGTTCCTGCTCCCAAACCCAATATCTTGGCTCAACGCCCAGATTCTTGAGAATCTGGGCAATCGTATTTAGGTGCTCCGTCTCGTCCAGGGAAATTCTCAATAAAACTTCCTTGGCGGTCAGATTGTCCCAAACCACCTGCTGGTAGGAATACTGGGTGATGGCAGTTAGCTCGGAAAGGGGGGCAGCGTAAGCAATTAAGAGGAGCCTGGCCCAGAGGTTTATTTCCTCCCGCGGGTAAGCAAAGTCCGGGCTTGGGATGAGCAGTTTTTGGCCGGGTATGATCCAGTTGGGGTTTGGCAGGCCGCTTGCCCTGACTATTTCGGGAACGGACGAATTATACTCTATGGCCAGCCCGGAGAGTGTTTCCCCGGGACGGACATCATGTGTCCAAAGGGCCATTGTGTTTCCTCCCTCCAAATGCTTTTGTAAGAGTCTATTCAGCCAAAGTCAAAAATCTAACTAACGGGCAGAGAATTTTAGGAGCAAAGCAGATTAACGCTTACGGTTTGGCGTTATGGCTCCAACATATCAGGGTATTTCGAGTCTGATAGTCATAGCCTGAGTATCAGTTCTTTGTTCTCTTCTGCGGGGTACAAGTGTTTTAAGCAGGTAAGTTCTAAGGTTTTTGTTTCTGTGATAAGTTTTCTCAAGAAAAGTGACATAACTCACAGCAGCATGAGTATCTGTTGAGTATTATTGGAGATGTAAAGCACGCAAACAAATTTTTAAAAGCTATTTTAAAAACTAAAGGAGGAAAAAGAATGTTCTGTTACCAGTGTGAACAAACCCCCAAAGGCGGCTGCACCAAAATCGGCGTATGCGGTAAAGACGAGAATATTTCCAGCTTGCAGGATACCATGATTCTGGCCCTCAAAGGTATTGCCGCTTATGCGACCCACGCCAGGCAGCTCGGTTTTTCTGATCCTGAAGTAGACGCTATCACCCATGAAGCCCTCTATACCACCTTGACCAATGTCAACTTCAATCTGCAAGAGCACATTGGGATGGCGATGAAAGTGGGCAGCGCAACGGTTAAGGTCATGGACCTTTTGGACAAAGCCCATACCGGACGGCTCGGTGTGCCGCAGCCTGTCACCGTAAGCGAAAATAAAGTTGAAGGCAAAGCTATTCTGGTTACAGGCCATAACCTGTTCGCATTGGAAGAGCTGCTCAAGCAAACCGAAGGGAAAGGCATCAATGTTTATACCCACTCGGAAATGCTGCCCGCCCACGGCTACCCCGGGCTGAAAAAATATTCCCATCTGAAAGGCAATGTCGGCAAGTCCTGGACGGATCAGAGAACTGTGTTTGAGCAATTCCCTGGGGCTATCCTGGCGACCACCAACTGCGTCATGCCCGTCAGGGGCTCCTATGGGGACCGGATGTTTACCTATGACGTTACGGGCCTGGAGGGCGTACAAAAAATCGAGAACGATGATTTCAACCCTCTGATTGAAAAAGCTCTTTCCTTATACGACGCTTATGTTGAATCTGACCTGACTCTTACCACCGGTTTCCATCACGAGACCGTCCTGGGTATTGCGCCCCAAATTATTGAGGCCGTTAAAGCCGGCAAAATCCGCCGCTTCTTCGTGATCGCCGGTTGCGATGCCCCCGGAAAAGGCGGCGAGTATTACAGGGAGCTGGCCCAGTCCATCCCGAAAGACTGCATCATCGTCACCACCTCCTGCGGCAAATTCCGTTTCAATGACCTAGACTATGGCACCATCGAAGGCACCGGCATTCCCCGCTACATCGACCTGGGCCAGTGCAACAACTCGGGTTCTGCCGTGAAAATTGCCATAGCCTTGGCCGAAGCCTTTGGCTGCTCGGTCAACGAACTGCCGCTGAGCATCGTCCTCTCCTGGTTTGAGCAAAAGGCTGTGGCCATCCTCTTAGGCCTGTTCAGCCTGGGTGTGCAAAATATCTATATCGGACCCAAAGCGCCTGAGTTCCTGTCCCCCGGCGTCGTGGATGTCCTGGTGAAAACCTTCGGCCTGAAGCTCACCAGTAATCCTCAGGAAGACCTGAAAGCCATGCTGGGCTAATCGCTACAGGATGTATTTCCCGAATATTTTCGAAGTTAGAAAAAGCGGTGTGCGTTGAAAGATGCATACCGCTTTTTTTATACCTGCAGTCTACGGGTCCGTCACCAAGTAACTCAAAAGTGAGTCAATGAGGAACCGTCCCCAAATGACTCACTTTAACGTTTTAAAGTGAGAAAGAGGATAAAAGGGGGTTTTGGCGAATACTAAAACCAGTGTTGAGGCGGAGGTGTTCCGGGGTGATTAATGAAAAGCTGAAGGACCTATTTGTCGATAAGCTGTTTGAAGCTATTCTCCTCTTGGAGAATGTGGAGGAGTGTTACCGGTTTTTCGAGGACATAGCCACCGTGAGTGAAATAAAAGCCCTGGCCCAAAGGCTGGAAGTGGCAAAAATGCTGGAGAAAGACTCCACATATACCGCTATTGCCGAGAGCACCGGGGCCAGTACGGCTACCATCAGCCGTGTCAAACGCTGTCTGAATTACGGCGCCGACGGTTATAAGCTTGTTCTTGCACGCCTGACAAAAAGCAGCAAAGGCCAAGAGAGATCAGAGCAAAATAAGGAGCAGTAGAATATGAAGCGCAACACACTTGGTTTGCAGGTCCCGGTTGGGACAGCGGATATCCTGCCGCAGGATCAGGCTTTTATGCGGCAGCTGGAACGCGGGTTTCTGGACTTGTTTGTCAAATGGGCCTATGAAGAAGTCTCAACACCAGCCCTGGAATACCTGGCGGTAATCAACCCGCAAATTGAGAAAGGGGACAGCCTGTACAAGTTCTTTGACCGGGAGGGGAATATTCTGGCGCTGCGACCGGAACTGACAACTCCCATCGCCCGCATGGTAGCTACCCGCCTGAAGGGCAGCGCCCTTCCGCTCAGGCTTTGTTATGCGGCGGAAGTCTTCCGCTATGGCACTTCCGCCCGGCGGGAATTCCGCCAGGCCGGTGTCGAACTGGTGGGCTCTTCCAGCCCTGCGGCCGATGCCGAGGTCATTACCCTGGCAGTTGATGCCCTGCGCGGCGCTCAGGTGAACGATTTTCAAATTAACCTGGGACAGATTGAAATTATCCGCGGCTTGATCTCTGATATGGGGCTTAAGCCGGAGACAGGCTTGGTGATTGAGGACTGCCTGGCCCGCAAGGATTTTGTGGCCCTGGAGCTGGCTCTGATAGAAGCGGGCCTTACTCAGTCCCAGAGCGAAGTAATAATGAGCCTGCCCTCCTTCCACGGCGGGGAAGAAGTATTGGACCGGGTTGAGAAGCTGGCGGAAAGCCCCCGTACCCTTGCGGCTATCAATAACCTGCGGGAAGTCTACGCCGCCCTGGACCTTTTCGGGGTGCGCCGGGAGGTGGGGATTGACCTGGGGGTGCTGCGGGGCTTTGATTACTATACAGGGGTGGTATTTGAGGGATATGCCCCGGGCCTGGGCTTCCCCTTAATTGAGGGCGGCCGTTATGACGGCCTCTTGGGCAACTTCGGCTTTGATTGCCCGGCTACAGGTTTTGCGGTGAACATGGAACGGCTGGTAAGCATCCTTACTCCGCCGTCTTACTCCGCAGCCCAGGTACTGGTTACGGGCAGGGATATGCAGGCGATGATTGAGCGGGCCAGAGCTCTGCGGGCCCAGGGGCTGTCGGTTGAAATAGCCCTGGAGCCCATAGATGCGGCTGCGGCAAAACAATACGCTGACTCCAAGGGCATTGCCAGGGTGGAAACCCTGTAGTTGTACTTGTTGGTAGGATAAAACCAAGGAGGGTTTTGCGATGGTCAAAAAGATTGGGATTCTGACCGGAGGCGGGGACTGCCCGGGGCTTAACGCCGTAATCAGGGCTGTGGTCAAATCGGCCATAGGCACTTACGGCATGGAGGTGACGGGAATCTATGACGGGTTCAAAGGAGCGGTGGAAAAGGATTTCAAGCACTTGGACCTTGACAGTGTCTCCGGCATCCTGCACAGGGGGGGGACTATCCTCGGCACCTCCAACCGGGATAATCCCTTTCAATATCCGGTGCAAACAGACGGCAAGATTGAATATATTGACCGCAGCCAAGAGGTCCTGGATAATTTCCGCAAGGCGGGGATAGAACTCCTTATAGCCATAGGCGGGGATGGCAGCCTCAGTATAGCCAGGGAATTGAATGAGCTGGGCCTGCCGGTCGTCGGTGTGCCGAAAACCATCGATAACGACCTGTTTGCCACAGACTATACCTTCGGCTATCAAACCGCGGTTGAGACCGCCAGGGATGCTTTGGACAAGCTGCATACCACGGCCGAATCCCACCACAGGGTCATGGTTTTGGAAGTGATGGGCAGGTACGCAGGCTGGATTGCCCTGGCCGCAGGGATTGCGGGAGGGGCCGATGTGGTCTTGATACCGGAAATTCCCTACGACCTGTCTGCGGTATGCCAGGCAATCACCGCCAGGGCCAAGCGGGGCAAGAAGTACAGCCTGGTCATTGTGGCGGAGGGGGCCAAGCCCAAAGGCGGCCAGATGGTGGTGGAACGGATGGTGGAAGGCAGCACAGACCCGGTCAGACTGGGGGGGATCGGCAACAAGGTTGGCGCCGCTTTGGAAAAGTGCACGGGAATGGAAACCAGGGTTACGGTTTTGGGACACCTGCAGCGGGGAGGTTCGCCTATCGGTTTTGACCGAATCCTGGGAACCAGGTACGGGGTGGCTGCAGTGGAAATGGCATCTTCAGGCAGGAATGGGATAATGGTTGCCCTCCAGGGCAGTGAGATCAAAGCGGTTCCCCTGGCTGATGCGGTCTCCCAGCTGAAATTTGTTCCGATTGATCACGAACTGGTCCTTGCGGCCCGGCGCATCGGCATCGGGTTGGGCGATTAGCCAAACACATAAACAAAATAAGGCTGAACCCGAAGGGTTCAGCCTTAAACATTCGTGCTGTACAACTTTACATAACAGGAACCATAACGAACAAGTAGATGATCCAGCCGGCTACGCCCAGGACCAGGCTGGCTTTGACGCGGCGTCTGGTGCATACGTCTTTATAGCAAATTCTGACCCAGAACAAAATGCTCGCGGCGAGAATCAGGCTGAAGCTGGTCAGCAGCAAGATAACCGCTATTACATTCTGGATAATGTCGGTTCCCATCGATCAACGCCCCCTTTTAAGCATTCTGATTATTCTGAATATAGCGCAAACCCAGGGGGCGTTCCAGCATTATCCCGCAAAATGTCAAAAGTCAGCCTTTTGCGGCAGGGAAACAGCGCTTAACGGCGGCTCCGGACTGAAGCTGCCGCAGCGCCTTTTCGAGGCGGTAGCGGGAAATTTTCAGCTCGAAGGTTATCTCATCATTGAGCGCCACGACAGGTATGATATAGCGGTATTTTTCGAACAGGCCCTCATCGCTGGTAATATCAATTTTCTCTATCTCCAGGGAATACTCGGCGCTCAATTCCCGCAGCATTTTTTCGGCTTCGTCGCAAAGGCAGCAGCCCTGCTTGCCGTAGATTGTCACCTTCATCGCCTGCATCCTCCCAAACTCAAGCCAGTGGTTGTGTCGTATTAGAATGAGTTTCTAAACGATTATACAATAAAAGAAGACAATTACCAAACCTGAGCCAGGATGTTTCTGCGTGTCAGGGGTACATAGCGTGGGCAACAAGTCATTGTATATTCGCTTATAGAGGATGTTGAACGAGGTTAGCTCTAGAAACTTTTCCTTGTCATAGATGTATAATCAAGTTATAATGCTATCATACTAATACTTTAACGTAATAAAGCGGAGGCCTTATGTCACGAAATTTATTGACCATAGCCCTGCCCAAGGGCAAACTGCTGGAGGACTCTGTAAGCCTTTTGGTGAGAGCGGGGATCAACTGCGGGGAGATTGATGAGGACTCCCGTAAACTGGTATTTGAGTTTCCAGAAGAGGAGGTCCGCTGCATTATCTGCCGGCCGACGGATATTCCGACTTATGTGGAATTTGGTGCGGCCGATATTGGCTTTGTGGGCAAGGATACCATCATCGAACAAAACAAAGATGTGGCTGAACTGGTGGATTTAAAGTTCGGTTATTGCCGTTTTGTGGTGGCGGCGCCTGAGGAAGACCTGCCTGCCGATTTGTCCCGGTTCGAGCTGTATTCCCTCAACCATAAGCGGGTAGCTACCAAGTTTCCCCGGGTTGCTGAGACCTTTTTTGGGGCGAGGGGTATGCAGGTAGGGGTAATCAAGCTGCATGGTAATATTGAACTGGCCCCCCGGGTTGGTTTGGCCGAAATGATTGTGGACATTGTTTCTACGGGCAAGACTTTGCGGGAAAACCGCCTGAAGGAGGTTGCCCAGATTTTGGAGGCCACGACCAGGATGGTTGCCAACAGGGTTAGTTACCGCATGAAGTACCGGCGGATTCAGGAACTGCAGGACAGGCTGAAAGAACTGGTGAACGGGGAGGAAAAATAAATGCTGCGGATTTTGGACAGCGCCGGTCCGGAAATAGAACGGCTGGTCAACAAGGACTACGGCGACTTGAGGGAGTTGGAAAGCCGCACCTCAGAAATCCTGGAAGCGGTCAGGCAAGGCGGAGACGGGGCCCTGGCGGAACTGGCTGCCCGCTTTGACGGCGTTAGGCTGGACAGCCTCTGGGTCAGCGAGGCGGAGATTGAGATGGCTTATGCCAAGGTAAGTGTGGAGTTCCTTTCCGCCCTGCGCCGGGCCAAGGCAAGTATTGAAGATTTTCACCGCAAGCAGCTGCGCCATTCCTGGCTGGAGCCGGACGAAAAAGGCAGTGTGCTGGGCCAGGTCATCAGGCCCCTGGAACGGGTGGGTATTTACGTGCCCGGCGGCACCGCCGCTTATCCTTCTTCAGTGCTGATGAATGCCGTACCGGCCAAGGTGGCCGGGGTTAAGGAAATAGTTATGGTTACTCCGGCCAAGGGGGAGCGCGGGGTGCCGCCTGAAGTAGTGGTGGCGGCGCAGGAGGCCGGGGTAAGCGAAATCTACAAAGTGGGCGGGGCCCAGGCCATAGCGGCTTTGGCTTACGGCACAGAGAGTATCGCTAAAGTTGACAAGATTACTGGCCCGGGCAATATTTATGTTACCCTGGCCAAAAAAATGGTGTACGGCCTGGTGGACATTGATATGCTGGCGGGGCCGAGCGAAATCCTGGTTGTGGCTGACCAAAGCGCTGACCCGGCTTACGTGGCGGCGGACCTTCTGTCCCAGGCTGAACACGACGTGCTGGCTTCCGCGGTTTTGATTACGGATTCACGCGAACTGCTGCAGGCGGTTATCCCCGAGCTGGAAGCTCAACTCGGCAGGCTGCCGCGCCAGGAAATTGCCGCCAAGTCCCTGAACGATTACGGGGCAGCTATCCTGGTCAATTCGGTGGAAGAGGGAATCAGGCTGGCCAACCGGTTTGCGCCGGAGCACCTGGAACTGATGGTGGAGGACTCCTTCCGCTACCTGGGCCAGGTTAAAAACGCCGGAGCTGTTTTTCTGGGCAGGTATTCGCCCGAGCCGCTGGGGGATTACTTTGCCGGACCCAACCACGTACTTCCCACAGGCGGAACCGCCAGGTTTTATTCCCCTTTGAATGTCGATACCTTTACCAAGAAGATGAGTGTAATCGCCTATTCCGGCCAGAGCCTGAAAGAGGTCGGAAATGATGTGATATTACTGGCTGAAACCGAAGGGCTCGACGCCCACGCAGCGGCCATCAAGGTGAGGATGAAGTAAAGTGGAGTTTAGGGTTGCGGAGCTGATGCAGGCAGCAATAAGGGACTTTAAGCCTTACGAGGCTAAGGAGTACCCCGGGGTAATCAAACTGGACGCCAACGAAAACCCTTTTCCCTGGCCCGAGGGGCTCAAAGAAGAGATTGCGGCGAGGGTTAAGTTCAACCGCTACCCGGACCCGGAGGCAAGAGCCCTGCGGCAGAAGATCAGCGCTTACACCGGTGTGGAGATGCCCAACATCATGGTGGGCAACGGCTCCGATGAGCTGATACAGATCCTGATGCTCGCTTTTGGCGGGATAGGCACCAAGAACGTGGTGGCAACCCCGACTTTTACCATGTACTCCCTGGCTACCGCCTATACCGGCGGGGAGATAGCGGAGGTGCCTTTAGTCAATGGCGATACCCTGGATACGGCGGGGCTGATTGAGGCCGCCCGGGATGAACGGGCCCGCCTGGTAATCATCTGCAATCCCAATAATCCAACCGGAAACTCCTTTCCCCTGGCGGAAATCAGGCAGGTCTTAGAGTGTACTGACAAGCTGGTGGTGGTGGATGAGGCCTATTTTGAGTTTTCCGGTTCCACCTTGACGGGGGAATTGGGCCGGTATCCCAACCTGGTGATCTTGCGGACCTTTTCCAAAGCTTTCGGCATGGCGGGACTGCGCATCGGGTATTTGCTGGCAGGTTCCCCGGTGATAAATGTGCTGCAGCGGGTGCGGCAGCCCTATAATTCCAACAGTTACTCCCAGGCGGCAGGGGCTCTGGCCCTGGATTACCTGCCCCAGTTTCAAGCCCAGGTACGGGAAATCCTGGCGGAACGGGACAAACTAATGGAATATTTGTTAGGCTTGGATCTTGAACGGGTCTACGCCAGCGACGCCAATTTTATCTTGTTTAAGCCAAAAAGCGGCGCGGCTGAAATCCATGCCAAGCTCCTGGCGCAAAAGGTGCTCGTCAGGTACATGGGCTACCTGCCCGTGGCGGGGGAAACCCTCAGGGTGAGCCCCGGACTGCCGGAAGAAAACGAAAGCTTTATAACAGCGCTGAACGCTGTGCTTAAGGGATAGTGACATCACGCTAAACAGAGGCTGTTCAAAACAAGTGCAGCGAGAAACCTGCTCTGCCGACCTGAGGTTACTGTTGTAAGTGGAGCATGGCGGGTGACGAAGCTGAACTAAGTAATCCAGCGGCCTTGAAGGGGAGGGTCTAAATGAGGACGAGCCAAATCCAGCGGGAGACAAAGGAGACTCAGATCGGGATAAATATGAACCTGGACGGCACAGGAGAGGCTCTGGTGGACACGGGTGCAGGGTTCCTTGACCACATGCTTACCCTATGGTCGCGGATGGGGTTTATCGACCTCACCCTGAAGGCTAAAGGGGACCTGGGGGTCGACCCGCACCACACCATCGAAGATGTGGGGATTGCCCTGGGCAAAGCCTTCAACAGGGCTGCAGGGGAGAGGGCAGGAATCAGGCGGTATGGTACTGCCTTTGTGCCTATGGATGAGGCCCTGGCCCAGGTCGTATTAGATTTATCCAACCGCCCGTTTCTGGCCTGGGATGTGCCGCTTCCTTATGGCGCCGTGGGGGAATTCCCTTTGGAAATGGCGGAGGAGTTCATGCGGGCCTTTGCTTTTAACGCGGGGATCACCCTGCACGTTCGCCTCATAAGCGGCAAAAATGTTCACCACATCCTGGAGGCGGTGTTCAAGGCCCTGGGCATGGCCTTAAGCGAAGCCCTTACCCTTGACCCGCGCATTCAGGGGGTTCATTCCACCAAGGGGGTGCTTTGATGATTGCCATTGTCGATTACGGCAGGGGCAACCTGCGCAGCGCGCAAAAGGCCCTGGAAAAACTCGGTTTCCAGGCGGTTATCAGTGGGGATCCGGCTGTGATTTCAGAGGCCAAAGGAGTTATTCTGCCCGGGGTTGGAGCCTTTGCCGATGCCATGCGCCAACTGCGTGAACTGGGCCTGGTGGAACCGGTACTGGAAGCTATCCGTTCCGGCAAGCCCTTTCTGGGGATCTGCCTCGGGATGCAGGTCTTGTTTGAACAGGGTGAGGAACACGGCGTCCACCGAGGTCTGGGGGTATTCCCGGGCAGGGTGGTCAAGTTTCCGCCTGGTCCCAAAGTACCCCACATGGGGTGGAACCAATTAAACCTTAAGCAGGCTACCCCTTTGCTCACCGGCTTCCCGGAAGGCGGAGCATGCTATTTTGTACACTCATTTTACGCCGCTACGGAAGAGCGGGACATTGTCCTGGCCACCAGCGAGTACGGGCTGGAGTTCCCGGCCGTGGTTGGGCGGGGCCAAGTTTTTGGCGTGCAGTTCCACCCGGAAAAAAGCAGCAGCATGGGCATGAAAATTCTAGAGAACTTTGGGGGCTTGGTAGAGAAATGATAATCTTTCCGGCGATAGACTTACGGGCAGGCAAGGCGGTAAGGCTCTTACAGGGGGATCCGGAGAAGGAGACGATTTTCTCGGATGACCCCGTGGCAGTGGCCCGTTCCTGGCAGGAGATGGGCGCCCGGTTCTTGCACCTGGTGGACCTGGATGGGGCTTTCAGCGGCCGGCCCCAAAACCTGGATATCATCAGGCGGATTGTCGAGGCGCTGGAGATTCCGGTGCAGCTCGGGGGCGGCATCAGGGATATTGATACCATAGACCAGGTGCTGGAACTTGGTGTTTCAAGGGTAATCCTGGGCACCACCGCCGTATCCAGTCCCAAACTGGTGGAAGAAGCAGCAAAACGCTTCGGAGAGAGGGTCGTGGTGGGGATCGACGGCAATAATGGCTTGGTGGCCATCGAAGGCTGGGAGAACACGGTGGAAAAGACCGTACTGGAACTGGCCAGGGAAATGCGGGAAGTGGGGATTTCGCGCATAGTGTTCACCGACACCCGGCGGGACGGCATGATGCAGGGGCCAAACATTGAAAGCACACGGGAAATGGCCCTTGGTTCCGGCCTGAAAGTAATTGCCTCCGGAGGTGTTTCCTCCCTTGAGGACATTCGGGCCCTGAAGGAATTGGAAGGCTCCGGTGTGGAAGGGGTAATAACCGGCAAGGCCCTGTACACCGGAGCCCTGGACTTGCGGGAGGCCCTGGCAATAGCGGAGGGCGAATAAATGCTGGCCAAAAGAATCATTCCCTGCCTGGATGTGCACGAAGGCAGGGTTGTAAAAGGAACAAACTTCGTCAACCTGCGGGACGCAGGGGACCCGGTGGAACTTGCCTCCTTGTATGACCGGGAAGGCGCAGATGAACTGGTTTTTCTGGACATTTCGGCCTCAGCCGAAGGGCGGGCCACCATGCTCGATGTGGTGCGGCGCACCGCCGAGGGGGTATTTATCCCCTTTACCGTAGGGGGTGGGCTGAGAACTATTGAAGATATCCGCAGGATGCTCAAAGCAGGGGCTGATAAAGTGTCCCTGAACACTTCCGCCGTGAAAAATCCCGAACTTGTCAGGCGGGGGGCGGAAGCCTTCGGCAGCCAGTGCATCGTAGTGGCCGTTGATGCCCGCTCCCGGGGAGAGGGCGCCTGGGAAGTGTATATCCATGGCGGGCGGACTCCCACAGGAATCGATGTGCTGGAATGGGTCCAACGGGTCGAGGAACTGGGGGCAGGTGAAATCCTGCTCACCAGTATGGACAGGGACGGTACCAAAGACGGCTACGACCTGGAGCTGACCCGACGGGTAAGCGAGGCAGTGGGGATTCCTGTAATCGCCTCGGGCGGGGTGGGTAACCTGGAACATATTTTCCAGGGGTTAACAAAAGGTAAGGCAGATGCTGCCTTAGCAGCCTCCATTTTCCATTATGCTGAATATACTATCAGAGAGGCGAAGGACTACCTCTCTCAACGAGGGGTGGTGGTGCGTCAATGACATTGGAAATGGGGGACGAAGCTATGAAAGGGCTGTTTACTGTCAGTGACAGCAAGGTTATTGGCAGTTTGAAATTCGATGAGCGCGGGCTCATACCGGCAGTGGTGCAGAATAGCAAATCGGGCCAGGTGCTGATGCTGGCCTACATGAACAAGGAGTCCCTGGAAAGGACTTTGAGTGAAGGGAAAACCTGTTTTTACAGCCGGAGCAGGCAGCAGTTATGGCTTAAGGGCGAAACTTCGGGGCACTTCCAATATGTGCAGAAAGTTTACTACGACTGTGATGCCGACACTCTCCTGGTTATGGTTGAGCAGGACGGAGTGGCCTGCCACGAGGGGTTTTTTTCCTGTTTTCATAACCTGCTCCAGGAGGATGGTTCGGTAAAAACCGAAGGTGAACCGGGCGCGGTTCCCGGGTACGACCTGGGGAAAGTGCTGGGAGAACTTTATGATATGGTCAAGGAGCGCAAAGCCAGCCGCCCCGAAGGTTCTTATACCACATACCTCTTCGACAAAGGCCAGGACAAGATTTTGAAAAAAGTGGGAGAAGAGGCGGCTGAGTCCATCATCGCTTCCAAAAACAACAACCCGGACGAAATCCTTTATGAGGTGAGTGATCTCTTTTATCACCTAATGGTGCTCCTGGCTTATCATGAACTCCCCCCGGCTGAGCTTGCCGCCGAATTGGTGCGGCGGCGAAAAAAATAGGCAAAAAAAGGGCGCCGTAAAGGCGCCGTTCAATAGGGAAACTTGTTAATCCATACCGCAAACCGATACGGAAAAGCAAAAGCAAAAGGATAGGCGCTATCTCAAGGGATAGAGCCTTTCTTTTTGCTGCGTTGAATGCCTATTTATAGACCGGACTAAGCGGAGGGGTACTCGGGAACATCCCAGACTGTTGTGCTAAAAACACACCCAGCATCAATGTCGTCTCGTTCGTCGTATTCCTCCGCATCATCTTCAAACCTCTTTCAGTAATACATTTCAATGTACTTGTATGCCTTGTCAAAAACATCTTTGTCCTTGATCTTATACTTAATCCAGACGATACTCCGCAGAGCTTTCGTTACTTCCTGCCGTCCCGCTGTCGTGTTCTGCCAACCAGGGAAACGGACGATTTTCACGATAGCGTCAATATCATTCACAATACGCTCGACGATAATTGGCGTGTTGTCATTTTTCACACTGTTAAAAAGCTCGGTCAGCGCCGCTATACCTTTGTCGATTTCCTCTTCAGGTACAATTTCTTTTTCAGCTTGAGCCGCTTCCTTGGCGAGTTCAAGAAGCATTTTCAAAAACTCAATGCTGGTAATTAATCCCTGTTCATGCTTCTCTCGCAATTCTTCAAGACGTTCACCAAGCTTGACAAAGCGTTTGTCTCCGCCATGTTTTCGGATTTTGGCTACAAGGTTTATCTCAATCTCCTTCGTTTTCTTTTTTGCATCCTTGTTATGCTCGAAAAACTCGTCAATCAAATCAGCCTCTAACTTGAGTATTTCCATATCTTCTCGGACGGCTTCGACCGTGACGTTCTGATACACAAGCTCTATGGTTTTCGCACCGAGTGCTGCCCATATAAGGCCGCCGCGATTATCGGCAGGCTTGACCGACTCATAAACCCTCGTCAGCCAAAGGTAATCCGATTTATACGGAGCAAGGAAAGTATCCGGCGACAGGGCTTCCCATGCGCGGTTCAACGCGCGGTAGTCCGCACCAAAAGCATCTTTTTCTTTGTTCGTAGGCAACGCTTCCTGCGCCGCCATAAGCCCCTCCCAGCCTTCGACGGTGCGGTCAACACCACGAAAGTACGACAAGCATTTATCCATTAAAGCGGGAAGCCGCTTCTTCACTTCCGAGATGTTCGTGATAACCTGCTGCACATTCTTCTCGTCAAAATCAAGGGCTTTCGCAACATCGTCAAATATACCTATGTAGTCCACAATCAGCCCGTGCGACTTTTCCTGCCCGTAAACTCGATTGGTGCGGCAAATCGCCTGCAACAGTGTGTGATCTTTCATGGGCTTATCAAGGTACATTACCTGTAAAATCGGCGCGTCAAAGCCGGTGAGCAGTTTACTTGTGACGATGACCAGCTTCAAAGGGCTGTTCGGCTCGCGGAAATAATCAAGCAGTCGACCCTCCGCGTCGCGGTCGCGGCGATAATCCTTGTACCGCCCCTCTTTGTCGTTGTTCGTATCCATTACGATGGTCGTCGCCTCCTCGCCGAGAAATGTGTCTAGTTCCTTCTTGTACAGGAGGCAGCATTCACGGTCGTAACAGACCACTTGTCCCTTGAATCCGTTCGGCTCAATTTTCTCCCTGTAATGCTTGGCGATATGCTCACAAACCTTACGAATGCGCTGCGGCGACTTCATGATAGCTTCGAGATTGACACGGTAAGTTACGTCTGGTTTCTTTCCATTTTTCGAAGATCTTTGGATTTAAGAGCCTAAGGATACGTGAACATTGTTGCTGCGGTAAGTTTGCCACTGTTGGTCGGCCAGATCATGCGCGGAAATGGATCTCCATATGTAGCATGAACTATTGCGGCCCCGGTTTCCTGAAAATTTTCCATATCAAGCCCTACAGCCTCAAGTGTCCAGCCGGGTGCGCCGTCACCGCCTGAAAAACGGCTCCACACATCCTGATGCGGATCAATGAACATATTAATACCGTATTCTCCGGCCATTGCCGCAATTTTACGCACATAGTCCAGATACTCTTGATCGTAGATGCCGGGACCTTCATGTTCAATTGCTTCCCATGTAACCAGGAAATGCAGAAATGTCAAACCCCATTCTTTTAAACGGCTAAAATGTTCATCGGCTTCTGCAAGAGGAAAGGGCCGGCCAACAAACGAAACATTACGGTGGTCAAAAAAGTGGTCACGAATGTATGTGGCGCCATTTGGACAAAACGGCACCTTACTGCTGCCCCCAAGGTTAACTCCCCGTAACATCAGAGTACGTCCATATTCATCTTTAAATTGGGGACCGCTTATATGGATCATCTTTTCTCCTTTACCTTAGTCTAAGCCTGCTTTTGCCCGTCAGTCAACCGCATTTATTTTTGCCAGCGGTATTATAGAGTTTACCGCAGTTTGGACATTTCTGGCTCGTATACTTTTGGTCCAATACCCTGCCTTTCTGACATATTTGGAAAAAGCGAGTCAGTGGGAGCCGCTGACTCGCTTTTTTCGCTTCATTTAACTATCAGTACAGGGCATGGGGCGTGGGCCAGCACCCGTTGGCTCACACTGCCGATAACCGCGCCGGTAAACGGCCCATGTCCGTGGCTTCCCATCACTACCAGGTCTATCTTTTCGTCTTTAATTTGCTCCAGGATGACGCCGGCAGGATATCCCGGAACATGCTTTTTCTTGAGGGAGACCCCTGTCAGGTCTGCCCCTGTCAGCGCCGCCTCCAAGGCTGCCTCTCCCACGGCCTCCAGATTTTCCTGTGGAATCACGATACCGTAACTTGCGGTATAGCTTAAATAGGCTTGTGGTGTATAGCTGACATGCAGGAGCACCACTTCGGAGCCAAACTGGCGGGCCAGCCCCAGCGCTGTCGCCAGGGCATGGCGTGACGGCTCAGATACATCGGTAGGCACCAGAATTCTTCTAAACATAAATCCATCCCTCCAAATCATTTCACTACTTTATTATTCCAATTTTATTATGCCAATTGCGGTAAATTCAAGCCTGACTTTTGCAGCTCCTCTTACCGGTGACTGAAATGCCATCAGCGCACAGGGGAGTCTTACTATTCAGGGCAGTTAGGAGGGTCGATTTCATAAGGAAGGCCTTAAACCCACTATAGGGGCAATGGGCGTATATTTGTTTCAACAACAAAACTCGAATAGCGGTAGAGTGTGACTACAAACCCAGTAATTTCTAAGAGGATCATCACTCCTGATGTAGAATATTTCAGCTATCTAGCAACTTATCAAACATCAGGAGGAATCAGAGTGTATAAAGCCCGTCATCAATCTATCGCAGTCCTATTGATCCTCTCCGTGATCTTTCTGGCGATAGCACCAAGCTTCATTTCTGCTTCCACTCTGTCACCTGTATCACCCCGGAAAAGCAGTCCCACCCCATACCGTCACAAAGATGTGAAGAAGCTCGTTGAACTTACGGAAAAACGGGACAGGCATACGAAATATTACCTGAATAGCGACGGCAGCTATACGGCGGAGACGACCATCAACTCGCGTCACTACCAAGATGCCCAAGGTAAGTGGCAGGATATTTCCAATCGCCTGGTTCCTTCGAATGAGGCGGGCTTTGCCCAACAAAATGAAGCCAACTATTTTTATACCAAATTTGCTAACAACCCACATTCGGCACCCATCCCGATATCCGGGCTGAATTAGCCATTGGTTAAAGGCATAGACAATGAATCTTCCGCCTCAGGTATTCATCTACTAGAA
>JAJZPO010000146.1 GCA_021811155.1 Bacillota bacterium
GATGCATCCGGCTCACCCTTGATCAGTTCTTTGCCGGAAAACTCCAGAATCACTTTGCCGTCTTTGGTTGGGGAAATGAATGAGTCATGTTTTTCCGCGGTGATGCCTGTCATGGGCTGAAACCAATGGGTAAAATGGGTCGCGCCCCTTTCAATGGCCCAATCTTTCATGGCCCCGGCTACGACATCGGCGACAGCAGGGTCAAGAGGCAGCCCCTCGTCAATGGTTTTTTTGAGAGCCTTGTAGGTCTCTTTGGGCAGGCGTTCCCGCATCAGCGCGTCGTTAAAGACGTTGGAGGCGAATACATTTGCCAGAGCTAGGTTTTTAGTCATGTTTTTTCTCCTCTCCCAGTGAAAATTTATGTTTAAACTACAAACCAAACTAAAGTTTTGCGGTTGAACCAATAAAAAATGCGCGCTTCGTTTTTCCTCAGCGCGCGCATTTCAGTGCCCGTGTTCGATATACTCGGCAAAAGTTGCCGAGTATATACTTTCCTGAGGCATAAAAAAGGGCGCATCAAATACAACTTCGATGCGCCCTTGCATTCACTTTCACAGTAAACTCTATTGGTTATGATGGCAATATCTTAACATCTTTCGCGCTGACCTGCAATCCAATTTTGGCATGCATACTGTATTTTCGACCTTTCAGGACTCAGGCGACTCGTCTTTCAGGAGATAATACATGGCCACCGCAAACACACCCAAAAATACCAGCAGCCAGACATAGCGGTGCAGCATGAGGGCGAACACCTTCCAGTCCTTACCGAGCAGGCGTCCCAGGGAAACAAATGTCAGTACCCATACCGTACCTCCTAGCGCAGCCAGACTCAAAAATGTACCATAGCCTATTTCGCTGATTCCGGCAAAATAGGCTGTAAGGTGGCGCAGGCCTGGAACAAAGTACCCGAAGATGATTGACTTGCCGCGGTAGCGTCGGAACCACCCTTCGGCTTTTTCCAGCTTTTCAGGGGTTATATGGAAATACTTGCCGAACTTTTTGATAACGGGCAGCCCGATTTTGTTGCCCACAAAATAGCTTATGGACATGCCGGTAAGGCTGCCGCCAATCGAGGCGCCGATTGTCAGCAGAAAGCTGAGCCTGCCCTGATATACCAAAAAACCGGCAAAGGTCATGATGGTCTCATCCGGGATGGGCAGGCCCACTATGCCGAGGGCCAGGCTTATGTAAAGGCCCAGATATTTGTATGTCTCAATCACATGGAGGGCGGTAGCATGAAGAAATGGCGACACTGCCGTCTCCTTTCACGGGATTTAACCTGCCCTTGGGTCACCTGAGCTTATGGCGCTCCCGTTTTGCCGCTTTAATTTTCTTTTTGGCCAATGCCACTGTTTTGTCCAATACAGGTTCTATGCTCACAACCAGCCAACCCACTCCGCCGCCCAGGACAATTCCACCCACTATGTCCAGCGGGTAGTGGACGCCCACATATACCCGGGAAAACCCGATTAGGAGCGCCAGAACCAGGGCTGCAGCTCCGATTTTGCTGTTTTTCCGCAGCAGGGCCGTAGCTGCCGCAAAGGCGGTCGCGGTGTGCCCGGAAGGAAAGGAGTACTGGTGCGGCCCCGCTACCAAAAGCCGCACATCACTGAAATGGATGAATGGCCGCGGCCGGGCAAAGAGGAACTTGAGCGCTTCATCTGACAAAAGCCAGCTGAGAACCAAAGCCACTGTGCCCAGGAAGGCCATCTTGCGGTACTCGCCGCGGCCGGAAAGCGCCAGGAGGAACATCACAAACAACCAGACGGCGCCCCCGGAACCAAGCTCAGTGATCCAGGGCATTGTCAGATCAAATACAGGGTTCTGCAGGCTGCGGTTGATAAAGTGAAACCACATCCCGTCATAAGTCGCCACCCAAACCATCAAACTTTGCAATGCATCTCCCCCTTCTCCTGAAGGCAAGTCAATTTCATCTCCTAATCATTCTCGCAGGCATCGGATGAGTCACTTGGGGACGGTTCTTCACTGACTCATTTGGCTCATTTCATCCCAGACAGGGGCATGGAATCGAAGGAAACCACAGCTTTGATTACCCCTCCACCGCGGGCCATGGCGCGAAAAGCCTCGGGCCCCTGGTCCATGGCAAAGCGGTGGGTAATAAGCTCCTCCGCTCTTAACAAACCCTGCCGGAACAAATCCAAAGCCTCCCGGGTGTCATTGGGACCGCAGGAATAACTGGGCACTATGGAGACCTCGTTAAAGTACAGATCATGGGGTTGTAACTGCAGGATCTCCTCCGGCGGGGCAGGTGTGAACATCAGCAGGGTAGCGCCCTTGCCGGTACAGGCCAGCCCCTGCTCGATGGCTGCGATGCTGGGAGGACCCACGATCACCACATCGGCTTTACGTCCGTCTTCCCCTTTGACCGCCTCAAGCAAATTCTCTTTGCCAGGATCAATCACACGGCTTGCGCCGTTGTCCAAGGCCTTTCTTCTGCGTTCAGGCACAAAATCGCTGCCAATTACCTCTTTGGCCCCGGCAAGTTTGGCCAGTTTGACCAGTATCTGGCCCATCACTCCCAGACCAATGACCAATACCTTGTCCCCCGTTTGAACCCCTGCCCGCCTCACGGCCTTAACCCCGCAGGCCACCGGTTCAATCAGGCTCCCCGCCTCCAGGCTCATCTCCGGGGGCAAAAGCAGAGTGTCAGCCATGTTGGTCGCAGGCACCCGGAAAAATTCCGCCATACCGCCCGGGTCAATCCGGCTGGATTTCCAGGTTTCGCACATCGAGTAACTGCCCCGCCGGCAGAAATCACACTCAAAACACGGGGCGTGGTGATGGACAAACACCCGGTCCCCGGGTTTAAACTCCTTCACACCTTCTCCCACCAAAACTACGGTGCCCGCCGGTTCATGTCCCAGCACCAGGGGGGCTTTGCGGCCGATATACCACGACATCACATCCCCGGAGCAGACACCGCAAACACCTGTCTGCACCAGTATCTCGCCCGGGCCAATTGCAGGCACAGGCCTATCTTCAACCCGGATGTCTTCAAAACTATGGACAACGACCGCTTTCACGCAAAAACACCGCTCTCATAGAATTCAGAATTCAGAATTTGGAGTTTGAATTTCTGGTCACCTGGGTGGTTGTCAGTAGGACAACGGGGACGGTTCCGGACGTCCTAGCAAATCCTGCCGAATCCCAAAGTTCAGGATAAGCATGTACTCCAGCAGTAAGACTCAAGGTAAGCTATTTAGACTTGACCCCTACTTCTGACTTCTGCCCTGAAACAAGCCTTTTTGGGTCTGCCCGGGTCGAATTTTCTTTCTGCTCCGTTCAGCAGAC
>JAJZPO010000069.1 GCA_021811155.1 Bacillota bacterium
TCCGATCTTGCGGGAGTCGTTCCAATTGGTGATTTTACCAAGGTAAATGTCCGCCAGAGTAGTGGGAGCAATTTTTAATTCGTTCGGTGCGTTGGGGATATTGTAGCTGATGGCTTCAGCGCCTAAGGTCATGGGTATTTGAAGAATCTTGCCGCCTTTTGCCGCTGCCAGTTGGTCATCGCTCATAAAAGCATCTGTGCCGCCAAAATTGATGAGATTATCGGAAACCTGTTTGATCCCGGCGCCGCTGCCAACACCTTGATAGTTAATGGTAACGTTAGCGTTCTGCTTGCGGTACTCGGCAATTTGCTGTGCCAGGAGGGGCTGCATGAAAGTACTGCCTGCGCCTGTCAACGTAACTGCTTGGGCAGCCGGTGCATTAGGAGTACCCGGAGCGGCTGTGCCGCAACCCGCAAGAGCCAGGGCCAGCGCTCCATCCAACATTCCGTGAAACAGTTTTCCCTTCTTACTAGTCACTTGATTTTCCTCCTTGATGGTGCTATTTTCCTAAGTCCACAGCTAATGTAACACGCCTTTGTTAAACAGAAATTATGCTATTGTAAAGTTTGTGTTAAAACGGCGGAATTCATGTGAAGGCGTACACCTTCTCCTTGATTCAATGTTGACACATACCCGTATAGGGTATACACTGAAAATGCTGATGCGGCATGCGTTCACGCAAAAGAATTTAGGGAAAGCGGGGAGAGAACTGTGGAAGAAAACAATGTCTCTTTTAAAGATTATGCGATTGTAGCTTGCGGCACCATGGCGCCTGAACTCAATTATCTCAAACAGACAGGTTTTCTGGATGCCAAGCTGATTTATACAACCCCCGGTCTGCACCAGGTTCCGCTGGAACTGGACAAACAGCTGCAGAAACAACTGGAGGCGGCGAAGAAAGTCGCGAAGAAAATCATCGTGGTTTTCGGCGGCAAATACTGTTACATCAATATGCAAAACCCCCTGCGCACCATAGACACAGTAATTGAGGAAATGCAGCAAGAAGGCTGCTTCATTTCCAGGACGCAAGTGGAAAACTGCATTGACATGCTGGCCTCAACCCAGGAAAGGGAACAGCTTGCCGAAGGCAGAAACATCTGGTTTACCACCCCAGGCTGGTTGAAGTTCCGGGACCTAGTCTTCAAAGGCTGGGACAAAGCCCACGCCAACGAGAACTTTGGCCAGTACAGCAGCGGCATGATGCTTGACGGTATTGGATTTTTTGATGAGTATGCTATGGAGCACGCCGAGGAAATCCTCGATTTCTCTGACTGGGCCTCGATACCGCTGGAACCCTGCAACGTCAGCCTCGACCGCCTGAAAGAGGTGCTCATCAGCGCCATGGCCCCTGAAGACCGGTCTCTCGCCAGCGCAAGCTAGCTCACACTTCCAGAAATTTTGGCTGATGTCTGACCCTTTCTTAGAAAAAACGCTACCCAAAAGTCTTAGCTGCTTCAGGGAGGATGAACCTTTCTGGAACAAATTTTCACCTGGCTCCTGGAAGTCCCAAGCCGCCGTGCCGACCGTAAGCCAAGGAATGCATGTGTAGGCGGCGTTCTTGATGAAACACGGGAAAGCATAGGAGGGCCATTTCGAGTAATACCAGGACCGAGAATTGAAAATTTGTGGAAGAAATGTTCATCTGACTGCCACAGATGACCCAAAATCAGCGTTTTTTCTCCTTGTGGACGACCCAAAAGAACCCTGACTGTTATTTTCCCCTTCTGCGGGTTAGAAGGGGATTTTGTTTGCCCTTGTGAAAAGTGTAAAAGCCTGTAAAATAGAAGGTATTAATGACTTAGGATGTGAGCCAGGTGAACCTTCACCATCTGAAGATATTTCTGGCCGTTGCCGAAACCGGCAACTTCTCTAGAGCGGCGGAAATACTGCACATCAGCCAGCCCGCTGTTTCGGTCCAGGTGAAAAAGCTGGAAGAAGAACTGGGCATACCTCTGCTGGAGCATATGGGCAAGACAGTCCATCTCACCCATGCAGGACTGTTCCTCAGGGATAATGCCCGTCACCTTTTCCGCCAAGCAGATGAGATGGAGGAGCAATTGGCCCAATTCCGCGGCATCACCACCGGAACCCTGCGACTTGGAGCCAGTACAACTCCAGGCGCTTACCTTCTGCCCTTTCACCTGCCGGTCTTCCAGGCGCGTTTTCCCAAAGTCAACCTGTTCCTGCAATTGGGCAACACCCGTGCAATCCAGGCTGACCTGCTTAACAACAGCGTAGACCTGGCTGTACTGGGAGAAGACGAACTCCCGCTGCCGGAACTTATTACAGAGAAACTGGTTGACGACGAGTTGGTGTTGATTGGCGCCGCCAGCCACCCCCTGGCCGGTACCGCTCCGGTCAAATGGGAAGACGTAATAACTTACCCCTTTGTTTTCCGGGAAGCGGGCTCCAATACCCGGGAGGTCTTTGATCACTGGGTAGAAGAGCAAGGCCTGCTTCGGCCCCGGGGAACGGAATTGACCAGCACTGAGGCCATCAAGCGTATGGTTGCCAGCGGCCAGGCCCTGGGAGTCGTGTCTTACATGGCTGTGAACTGGGAAATTTCAGCCGGGCGCTTGGCCCCAATCCCCTTAACAGGCTTTAACCTCCGGCGCACTTTCCGTCTGGCGCTGCACAAAGACAAAAAGCCTACCCCCCTGCTGCTGGAATTCAAGCGTTTTTTACTCGAAACCCTGGCCCAAACCTGATCTTGGCAGGACTTTCAGTTCTTGCGGCGAACCTATGAACCTGAAGCACAAAAATCAAGAATCCGCCCTGTCGCTTGAACCGAACAAAACCTGCGGCGCTGCGGAATATGGAAGGAGTGAAACCCTATCTCCACTCTTGACGAAATCAACCGGCAGATTGCATCCATAAATGGCGGCAAGCCGCCTGGCTTCCAGTCCCTGGTCAAGCACCTGCCAACAATTCTAGATCCGGGGGAACGTATCGAAGCCCTGGTGGAGGGTTCTTTCAACCACGACTTAATCGTCTTGGCCGTAACCGCAGACAGGCTTATTTTCCTCACCAGTGACACCCATGGTTCCAATTTACAGACAGCAAGCCTTGCCTATACGGAAATAACTTCTGTTCAACACCGTCAGCAGAGGAAGTTCTGGGCCGGCTATGTCGGTTCTGTCAGAATTGCCGGTTCAGGGACGGAGATCACGGTGGACAGCATCTACAACTACAATGCCAGTGATTTTGCCGCTCAGATATTGGCTAGAATTGAAAAATCCAAACATCCCACAACCTTGTTATAATAAAGAAACGATAAGCCCGCCAAGGCTCAGCCAAGGCGGGCTTTTTTGTTCACTCTGTTTTAGCGTTTAAGTCTGTCTCACAAATCGGACAGATAAAATCATACTCCAGCCAGCAGCCTTTGCACATCTTGACGCCGCATTCGCATTGAACCATATAGGTGTTGTCGTAATACTTGTGGCACGGTTTACAGTAGTCCAGATAGGTCATTGTTATTCCCTCCTCTTCAAACCTTCGCACCGCAGAAGTCTTGCTCCGGCCGCTTGGCAGCAAAGGGTCAGTGCCGGGCCGCCCGCTTATTGCGGTCTGGGCAATAGTCCCGCGCCTTTGACTATGGTTGGAATAATCTCTTCCCAAGCCACCGCCATGATGTGTACGCCGCGGACCCCGGGAATGGATTTCAGCTGCTGGATCTGCTCAATGCAAATTTGTACTCCTTCTGCCGTCTGGTCCTCAGCTTTTTGCAGTCTTTCCACAATCCCGTCCGGCACCAGCATGCCCGATACGTTTTTCTGCATGTACTTAGCAACTTTGGCGTTTTTAATGGGCATTACGCCGGCCATGATATAAGCCTGTTCATGCAGCCCCCGATTACGGGCCAGGTCCATGAATTTTTCAAACCGCTCCATGTCAAAGATGCACTGGGTCTGAATGAACTGGGCTCCGGCACGGATTTTCTTTTCCAGGCGCAGGACCCTGAATTCAAAGGGATCGGCAAAGGGATTGGCAACCGCCCCGATAAAAAACCTGGGTTCATCCTTTTTAATCGCTTCACCGGAATGGAATGCCTTTTTGTCCCGCATGTCCCTTACAGTCTTGATCAGCTGAATGGAATCCAAATCAAACACATTTTTGGCAGCCTGGTGGTTGCCGAAAGACTGGTGGTCGCCCGAGAGACAGAGGACATTGCGCACTCCTAAGCTGTAGGCCCCTAAGAGATCGCTCTGCAGCGCAATCCGGTTGCGGTCGCGGCAGGTCATCTGAATAATCGGTTCACCTCCGGCAGCCATGACATGGATTCCTGCGGCGATACTGGACAGGCGGACTATGGCTGTCTGGTTGTCTGTCAGATTCATGGCGTCAACATAGGGTTTCAGCTCCTCGGTGTGGTGGCGGACTCCGTCACCCGCAGCGCTCTTTGGCGGCCCGATTTCGCCGCTGACCACGAATTCGCCCTGTTCCAACAACCTCTGGAGTTTGCTCTTTTCCTCAGCCATCAATCTTCACATCCTCTCTGACAACCTGGCGGGGACCGCCGTCCCGGGACTTGGACCAATCCTTGGCCTCAGCTACCTCCACCAGCTGCTCCAGCCTGCCCAGGCTCTTCATCCGGTCATAGATCAACTGCCAGGCGCAGGCGTTGGGCTTCACTTCGCACTTGCCGTTTTGCGATCCGCCGCACGGCCCGTTCAGGAGGCTCTTGGCGCAGCGGATTACCGGGCAAACCCCGCCTGTTTGGGCCAGGACGCATTCACCGCACAGGCCGCAGCGTTCTTCCCACAGGCCATGTTCGATGGTTGCGCCGGCGAACTTGGTATTGAGGGCAGGAACCACCCACATATCCGGGTAGTGCTCAGCCAGGAATTGCACGCCCACACCGCAGGCCATGGATAAGATACAGTCCACGCCATCCAGCTTCTTGCCCAATTCCTTGACATACTCAGGGTCGCACTGCCTGGTCAGGGTCTCCTCTACCGTCACCAGCGGCTCCCCGGCCAGCTCCCGTTTCATGCGCAGGGCGCTGGCCATTATCCCCACTTCTTTTTCTCCTCCGGCCAGGCACACCGCCACACAACCCCCGCACCCGGCCACCAGGACTTTAGACATGCCTTTTAAAGAATCCAGGATTTCCTCCAAGGGTTTTGCTTCTGCAACAATCATTTAGAGGCTTCCTCCTCTCTGTTTTCGCCTTCGGCCTGCCGGGCTTGGCGCAGCGGACTGGGGCCGAGCTCCAGGATCCTGTTGGTCATCTCGGTGGCGATTTCCGCAAACCGAGGGCCCATGGACCCGGAGAGATTGAACATCTCCAGGCGTTCGCCGCCGATGCCAATCTTATCCAAAATCTTCTTGGCGGCATTTACCCGCTTTTTGGCCCGGATATTGCCCTTGAGAAAGTGGCAGTCCCCTTCCAGGCAACCCGCCACATAAACTCCGTCCGCTCCGTCTTCAAAGGCCTCCAAGAGCAGCCTGATGTCTACCTTGCCAGAGCAAGGCTGTTCAATCATCCTCACCGTGGGCGGATACTGCAGGCGCAGGGACCCGGCCAGGTCGGCTGCTGAATAGGCGCAATAATAACAGCAGAAGGCGACAATCTTAGGGTTGAAGTCCATAATTACACCTCCCCGACGGCGGCTATCTTAGCCAGCATTTGTTCGTCCGTATAGTGCTGAAGCTGAATTGCCTTGTTGGGGCATTCTCCCACGCAGGTGCCGCAGCCATGGCACTGCACCGGCTCTATCTCCGCCACTCTGTTTGCTCCAACCTTGGGCACGCTGTAGGGGCAAACCCTGACACAGGTTAGACAGGCGGCGCATTTGTCCGGGTCAACCTTGGCCACCACCCCGCCAACCATGAGTTGGGGCTTGGACAGGATGGTCACCGCCCGGGCTACCGCTCCCTGGGCCTGGTATACTGCTTCACTGACAAATTTAGGCGAGTGGGCGGCGCCGCAGAGGAAGAGTCCCGAACCCGGGAAGTCCATGGGACCCAGTTTGGCATGGGTCTCCATGAAAAAGCCGTCTTCGTTTACGGGCACCTTCAGTACAGTACCCAACTCCCTTGCCCCGTCTGCAGGCTCCATGCCCTGGGCCAGTACGAGTAAATCGGGCTTGATTTCCCAGCTTAGGTCCGAATCCGCGTCCTGTACCTGAAGGGATATTTCCTTGTTCAGCTGAGGCGACGGCAGGTTGTTGCCCTCATAGCGAACGAAGATGATCCCCATCTCACGCGCCAGTTTGTAATAGCTCTCCCGGAAGCCGTAGGTACGGATGTCCCGGTGCAGCACATACACCTGGCCTGCCGGATTGCTCTGTTTCAGCCTGATGGCGTTGCTGATGCCCTGGGTGCAGCAGCTGCGGCTGCAGTAGGCCAGTTCCTCCCCGGCGCTGGCGCAGAGCACCATTGCTGCTTGCTGCCAATCCCCCAGGGATTCCTGGTAGGCAGAGAGAGGATCGCCGTGTTCCACCTGCTGCAATGTGTGGAGTTTCTCCTCCAACTGGACCATGGTCATAATTCTCAAGTCCTTACCCAGCCCGTAGACCGGATTGGGGTCGGCCAGTTTGCCTCCCGTAGCCACGATAACCACCCCGTGGTGCACTTCCTGGCGCAGGTCCCCGGTTTTCAGCGTGGAAATAAAATGGCCCTGATGCCCTGTCACATCCAGCAGTTCTGAATTGGTGAACACTTGAATCAGGGAGTTGCTCCTCACCTGTTCGATTGCCTGCAGGAGATATTCCTGGGCGTCCCCGCCGTCCTCACCGAAATAAAGGTTCTGCAGGTTTCCGCCTAATACGGGCTCCCGTTCAACCAGAAAAGACTTGAAGCCCTGTCTCGCCAAAGTAAGGCAGGCCGTCATGCCGGCTATGCCGCCCCCTACCACCAATGCCGTGGGGACAACAGGCACCGGTTCCATGTGCAGCGGGGTATGGTGTTTGACCTTGGCCACCGCCATCCGCACCAGGTCCTTGGCCTTCACAGTAGCCAGTTCCGGTTCTTTCCGGTGCACCCAGGAACACTGGTCGCGGATATTGGCCATTTCGAACAGGAACTGGTTAAGTCCCGCTTCCCGCAGCGCTTCCCGGAACAGGGGCTGGTGGGTGCGGATGGTGCAGGAAGCTACCACTACCCGGTTCAGGCCTTGTTCATTCACCACATCCTTGATGTGCTTAACCGTATCCTGGGAACAGGTGTAGAGGAATTCCTCCGCATGGGCCACCCCCGGCAGGTGCTTGGCATATTCGGCTGTACCAGGCACATCCACAATTGATGCGATGTTGATGCCGCAGCGGCAGACAAATACTCCGACTTTTGGCTCTTCACCCGTAATATCGCGCTCCGGCGGATAAATTTTGGGAGAAACCAGCTGGTTGCGCCCTGCAGCCAATAGGGCCCCGGCAGCAGCGGCAGCAGCGCTGGCATTCATCACGGTTTCGGGAATGTCCCGCGGGCCCTGGAAGGCTCCGGCCGCGTAAACACCTTTCCGGCTGGTTTCTATGGGGTTAAGGGGATTGGTCAGGGCAAAACCGTACTCATTAAGTTCAATGCCCGTAACCTGCGCCAATTCCACCGCAGCTTTAGGGGGCTTAACCCCAACCGCCAGGACCACCAGCTCAAACTCTTCCTCTATCACCTGGTTGCCCTGCACATGTTTGATGATCAGGTTCCCAGTCAGCGGGTCTTCCTTGACGCTGGAGACCATGGTCCGCACATAGCGCACGTTATTGTTCTTGGCCGACTTCACATACTTGTCGAAGTTCTTGCCGTAAGAGCGCATATCCAGATAAAAGATAGTAGGCTCAATGTTGGCGTCATGTTCCCGCGAGATGATTGCCTCTTTGGTAGAGTACATGCAGCAGATTGATGAGCAGTACTCTACTCCCTTATTGCAGGTCCGGGAGCCAACGCACTGGATGAAGGCGACCTTCTTCGGCGCTGTGTGGTCCGACGGACGCACCACATGGCCCTGGGTGGGCCCGGTAGAGCTCAATAAGCGCTCAAATTCCATTGATGTCATCACGTTGGGATAAATCCCGTAGCCATACTCGCCGCGCAGTTCCCCGTTTTGCAGCTCGTAGCCTGGCTCCAGAATCAAAGCCCCCACTTCCAGCTCGAGAATCTCCGGCTGGGCGTCGTGGGAAATGGCCTTTTTCTTGCAGGCCTTGACGCACTGCAGGCACTCAGAGCAGACCCCGCAGTTCAGGCAGCGCTGGGCTTCCAGCATGGCCTGTTCCTGATCGAATCCCTTGTAAACTTCGCGGAAATCCTTAACCCGTTCAGCCGGATCCACCAGTGCCTGAGTCTGCCTTTCCGCTGCTAACACCTTATGCTCTTCCGGCGCTCCTGCAAATTCAGGCTTGTCAAAGCTCCTGCCTTCAGACAATTCCTTGCCCTGCAGGTAGCGGTGGATAGACTCGGCAGCCTCGTGGGCAGCGCCCACTGCCCCTACCACCGAGGCAGGGCCGCTCACCACATCGCCGCAGGCAAAAATCCCGGGCGCCGCTGTAGCGCAAGTAAGTTTGTCGGCCTCAATCAGGCCCCGGTTCACCTTCACGCCGCTCCCTGACAGAAACTCCAGCTCGGTAGCCTGGCCGATGGAGAGCAGTACCATATCCGTGCTGACGTTTTCCAGCCGGCTCTCATCGTAGGACGGGTTAAACCTTCCCTGGTCGTCAAAGACCCGGGTACAGCGCTTGAATCTCATGCCGCTGACTTTTCCGTCCTGACCCGCTACTTCCAGCGGGCCCCAGCTGGGGTGGATGATGACTCCCTCTTCTTCCGCCTCTTCGATTTCCCAACGGTGGGCGGGCATGCCAGCATAGTCTTCCAGGCAGTAGAGGTGCACTTCTGCTGCTCCCAGGCGCAGGGCGGTGCGGGCAGTGTCGATGGCCACATTGCCGCCCCCAACCACAACGGTCTTCCTGCCTACTTGAGGTTTTTGACCCAAGGCGGCTTCGCGCAGAAACTCCACGCCCAGTTCCACGCCCTGGAGATCCACTCCGGGTATGGGCAGGGACCTGCCCTTGGGACAACCCACCGCTACCAGGAGGGCGGGAAATTCCGCCTGCAGCTGCGCCAGGCTCACATCCACCCCTACTTTGGTGTTGGGCCTGAATTCCACTCCGATGTCCAGGATCGCCCTGGTTTCCCGGTCCACTATTTCGCCGGGCAGGCGGTAGCGGGGAATCCCTGCTCTCAGCATGCCGCCGGCTTCCTGCATCTCATCGATAATTGTAACCTGGTAGCCCTTTTCCGCCAGGTCCTTGGCCGCAGCCAGGCCGCCGGGGCCGGCCCCGATAATCCCCACTTTCAGCGGGTTGCCCGCCTCATCCATGAGCAAGGCCTCAGGTTTTTGAATAATAAGGTCCTTTTCCATGGCTTCGGCCCAGCCATAATCGGCAGTAGCCCTTTTCAGGGAGGCAATGGATACCGCCTCATCAATGTTCTTGCGGTTGCATTCCCCTTCACAGGGGTGAT
This sequence comes from Bacillota bacterium, assembly GCA_021811155.1. Lineage (GTDB taxonomy): Bacteria > Bacillota > Desulfitobacteriia > Desulfitobacteriales > JAJXUE01 > JAJZPO01. The sequence continues at coordinate 9,454 of JAJZPO010000069.1, forward strand.
GGCAGATCCGGCCGCAAATTCCGGCAAAAGGCATGCGCCGCCGTACGACTTCAAGCGCATCGCTGAACCGCCCCTCGGATAGCAGGGCCACATAGCCCTGGGCATTGCAGCCCGCGGGACAGGTGCCGCGGCAGGGCGGAGTGCCCCGCTTTTCGATCAGGTACTTATTGGGAACAGCCTGGGGGAAGAGTTTAAAAATTGCCTTGCGGCTGCTCTTGTCCTGGTTGAATTCATCTCCAACCTTGACCGGGCATACCTGCTCGCAATCGCCACAGGCGGTGCACTCATCCAGGCTGACGTAGCGCGGGGCCTGTTGGACCGTCACTTTGAAATTTCCGGCCTCACCCTGGACCCGGTTCAAGCTGGCCATAGTGTGAATTCTGATATTGGGATGGGAGAGGGTATCGGTCATCTTTGGCCCCATTAGGCACATGGCGCACTCGTTGGTTGGAAAGGTCTTGTCCAGCTGGGCCATCTTGCCGCCGATAGATGGCTGGTCTGTAACCATGTGTACCAAGTATCCTGCGTTAGCCAGGTCCTGGGCCGACTGCATGCCTGCAATTCCGCCCCCCAGGACCAGGACAGACCCCACAACTTTATCGGCCAAGGGAAATCACCCCTTCCAGCTGGTCCAATGCGCTCTTGGTATCCACCAGATGGCCCCTCAACCACTCACTGCTGTCCGGAATACCCAGGGCCAGACCCACCAGCTCGGTGAAATAGAACACAGGCATGATTTGGCTTTGGCGCCCCTCCAGGTTTGCCTGGCAGAGCGGGCAAGCGGTTACCAACGCCATGGCGCCGGCTTTTTTGGCCTCAGCAACCAGACGGTCAACCAGTGGGGAAGCGGCATCACCCTGGGTAACTCCCAGGCTGCCCCCGCAGCACTCGGTCTTGTAAGACCAGCGCACCACCTCGGCCCCCATTTCCCGCAGCAGGACGTCCATCTTTTGCGGCTGTTCCTGGTCATCGAAAGCAGCCACCTCCGGTCTGACCAAGAGGCAGCCGTAATAAGGAGCAACCTTCATACCCGTGAGGCGGCGCTTAAGTCCAGCCTTGATTTTCTGCAGCATCTCCGGCCTGGTCAGGAGGTCCAAGGGATGTACAGTTTTTACCTTTTGCTGGTAGGGCTTACCCATGACCTTTTCCACTTTGCCCTGTAGAATCCGGGCATCCTTGGACCCGCCGGCCAGGTACTCTTCAGTGACGCGCAGTGTACTGTAGCAGGCTGCGCAGGGAACCAAAAGGTCGCTAGCCACCTCTTCGGCCTGTATCAGATTTCTGAGCGGCAGGGCGTAGCTGAGAGTATGATCCCTGCTGTGGCCGGAACTTGCCCCGCAGCAGTTCCAGTCTGGAATCTCCCTGGTTACCACTCCCAGGGCCTTGAGCACCGCCCGGCTGGAGTAGTCATATTCCCTGGCGCTGGTGTGCAGGGAACAGCCAGGATAATAACCTACGCTCTCAACCATTAATCTCACCCCTTACTTTGTGGAGTTCAAACAACTCCCTGACCTGGCGTCGTCCACTGACCCGGTGCGGCAGCAGGGACAACTTGCCCTTAGCAAACATTTTCAGCCCCAGTTCCTTATCTTCGGTCCAGCGTTTAACCCGCCATTTATACCCAATCACCATGCCAAGTTCGTACACCCGGCCGTGACGGTTGACCGATGCCAGGAAACTTTCGTGAAAAGCCGGTAAAGGTTTTCCAGGCATTCCCCCGCTCGCCAGCACCTGGCCTTTAATCACGTCAAGTATGGCCGAAATGTCAATTCCGTTGGGACAGCGGGCCTGACAGGTCTTGCAGCCGATGCAATACCATACCAGGGGAGCGCTGATCAGTTCCTCTTCCCGTCCCAGCTGGCCCAAACGCACTGCCTGGTGGGCTTTAATGTCGCTGTAAGAACTGACCGGGCACCCGCCCGAACACTTCTTGCATTGAAAACAGCGGCTGATGGGCTGACCGCTTTCCGTTTCCAAATAGTCCAGGAAATCAGTCACATTCCTTACCCTCCTCACCCTAAAGATTCCTTTCACTGCTAGCTGCTAGTGCAATGTTCGTGCCAATCCGATGATGGCTCAAAATCAGGGATTCCCGGCTGTGTGAACTTAATCACTATTCGTGTGAAATAAAGAACAACTGCAATAATGGCAGTTGTGAAATTACACTCATTTTTCAGTTGAGGAATCTTGCCTCTGTGCGCAGGAGTTTCCAGGACAGGCATAGAATACCCGACCTTAAGGTCTCTGCCGGAAAACCGGTATCTCCTCTACAAAAGTCTTGGGGCAGGTGTAATGTTTGTCATGTTGGATTTTATCGCCAGGGACTCTTACGCCAAACACTTAGGGATTGAAATTATAGACTTCGGCCCTGGAACAGCCAAAGCCAAAATGGTTCTGCAGCAGCGCCACCTTAACAGCATGGGCAGTGTCCATGGGGGAGCGGTATTTTCTCTGGCCGATGCGGTTTTCTCCGTTGCTTCCAACTCCCACGGCGGGATTGCCGTGGCTGTGAACGTCAGCATATCCTATTTCAAGGCCGTTAAAGAGGGAACCCTATTGGCTGAGGCCCGTGAAGTATCGCTCAACCGCAAACTGGCCACCTATCTCATCAATGTGACTGACGAGCATGGCAATGCGGTAGCCCTGTTTCAGGGAACTGTCTATAAAAAACAGCCTGGCAGCGAAAGCTAAAATATCATAAGCCAATTGGGAATTTCCCTGGCAAGCAGAAAGGGTATCAGCATGCAATTTATCCCGGCAATGACACCGCCGCCCGGTGACAGCCAAGCGGCCTACTGGTTTTTATTCCACGGGGACAGACTCCTGCTGCAATTGGAGCAGGACAAGGCCAAGCTCCCCTTTGCTCCTGATTTAAAGCTTTGGGGTGCAAAACTTGCCAGACAGCAATATCTCGGCTTCCTGGATGGCCATCCCTGCTACTGTGGCGAATTGGAGCCCGACTGTCCAGTTCCTGCAGGCATGTCCTTGCACGGCTTGCGGAAGGTATTCGCCCTGCTCGGAGAAGACATGTTTGTCCTTGCGGGGCGGGCGCTGCAGATTGTTGCCTGGGACCGGACCCATCAATACTGCGGTCAGTGCGGCAGTCCTACCATTACCAAGAGCGACGAACGGGCCAAAGTATGCCCTAAGTGCGGGCTTATCAACTTTCCCCGCATCTCCCCTGCAGTAATTGTGGCTATAGTCAAGGATGACCGAATACTCTTGGCCCGGGGTACCCGCTTTCCGACTGCAATGTACAGCGTCATAGCCGGATTCGTGGAAGCCGGGGAAACTTTTGAAGCCTGTGTAAGGCGGGAGGTCAAAGAGGAAGTCGGTATAGATGTCAAAAACATCACCTATTTCGGCAGCCAGCCGTGGCCCTTCCCCAACTCCCTGATGGTCGGCTTTACAGCCGAATATGCCGGCGGTGATATCACGGTTGACAAAACGGAAATCGCTGCGGCGGACTGGTACAGACCCGATGAGTTCCCCCCTATCCCGGATAAAATAAGCATCGCCCGGCGCTTGATCGACTGGTTTGCCGCAAAATATCCCTCAAATTAGCCGGATCGCTTTTTGTTGGCAATACGAGCAGCACAAACATTTGGGTATCTACCCTACTTGTCAGTACTTGAAGGGGGCTTTGTAGTGAATAAGGACATGATTCTGGTGTTCGTGGTGGAATTTTTGTTTTTAGCTATTGGCCTCTCCGCCCTGTTCTTTCCGAAAAAGATTCAGCAGCTGGCCATAGCGGACAGGTCCAAGTACAAGTACTTGAAATACCCTGTCCCATGCCGGATCAGATCTGCAAGCTATATTATCATGCTCAGACTGATTGGCGCCATGTCTACGGCAGCTGCTGTCTTAGGTTTGGTTGTAATTGTGCTGAACTTGTATCACCCGTTAAACTCGCGGTGAACACCCTAATCCATTGACCGGAGGCTCTTTACCCCTTAGCCCGATCAAACCTGATTCTTCTCGGTGTTTTCCTCACAGGTGTTGGTACCCAGTGCCTGGCTCAAGGGACAATACCCAATGGCCCCGGTAATCAGCGGGGCCAAACCGATGATTCCCCACCAACTGCGGAGAAAGATGCCTGCAGCGATAATTACGATGCCAACAATAATCCTGATAGATTTCTCCGTTCCGCCAACGTTGCATTTCATTTTTTCATCACCTCCCATATATTTTCTCCGTAAGCAGGTAAAATAATCCGCGGTCATAACCCCGGACTCGAAAGGGGAGCAAGAGCATTGAATGCAGTCACGGTATCCTTATGTCAGCTGAAAGTTGATGCGGACAAACAAAAAAGCCTGGACAAAGCCAGACAAATGATTAACCATGCAGCAAACCTGGGCGCGCAGATCGTAATGCTGCCGGAAATGTTTAATTGCCCCTATGACATCAACTGTTTTCTCAATTATGCGGAAGAACTGCCCGCGGGCGAAACAGCTCGGATGTTGGCCGAACTGGCCCGAAGTAAAAGGATTTACCTGATTGGAGGCTCGATACCGGAATTAGCCGGCCGGGACCTCTACAATACCTGCCTGGTCTTTGACCCTGACGGGCAACTAGTGGGCAAACATCGCAAAGTCCACCTGTTTGACGTTCAAGTCAAAAACGGCATCCAGTTCAGAGAATCGGCAGTATTAAAGGCCGGAGACAACCTGACCCTGGTGGATACGCCCTGGGGTAAAATCGGCATAATGATTTGCTACGACATCCGCTTCCCTGAGTTTGCCCGCAAGCTTGCCTCTTCCGGCGCAAAAATAATTTGTGTGCCGGCCGCCTTCAACCTGACCACAGGGCCAGCCCACTGGGATACTTTGTTTAAAAGCCGGGCCCTGGATAACCAGGTATTCTTCCTTGGTAATTCCCCCGCCAGAGATGAGAGCGCATCATATATCGCTTACGGCCATTCCCTGGCCGTAAACCCATGGGGCCAGATTATCGGACAGCTGGATGAAAGTGAAGGACTGCTGACAGTGGAGCTTGATCTGGACCAGATTGAGGAAGTGCGCCAAGCCCTTCCGGTGTGGCAGCAGCTCCGACCTGAGCTTTACTGACCAGGCGCCTTACCCCATGGCTAAAGCCAGGGGCATGCGGCTAAGCCTTTTGGTCACAATTTTCTCACAATAATTATTAATCAGTTGGGCAACCTATTACAAATTACTAAGCCTAGAGGTTTCCTGGGCTTTAAAATGACGGGAGGTTGCCATGGATTTTAACATTGAAAGTACGTCAGACATCTACAAATTCGCCCTGCCCCTGTATGATTACTTAAATCAGAGCGGGCAGGCCGAACTTGCGCAATCCCTGGGGGACAAAGCGGACGGTTGTTACAGCAGCGCTTATGAAGCCCTGGCTGCCCACAGAAAAGCCTTTACCGAGGTAAGGCTGAACGCTCCCGATTTGCCGCAGGAGTACGCCAAAGCCCTGGACACCGCTCTCGACATTCTGGACGATTTCTAGAAAAGGTAAATCCAAAAACCCATGTGTGCTTCCGGTCGGTCTCTAAACATATTTAAGCAGGCAACCTGCCTGGTCTGAGGTATCGTACTTCCTACAACAGGTGTGACCGTATGGTTGCCACAAACACCCCGGCTTTTGCCGGGGTGTTTAGTTTGGATCACTAACTCGATTTCCCAACAGTGTCTATGTCGAAAATGCATAGCTACCCAATTGATTCTGTATTTGAATTATCAATGCTCCTCTTGTATGATTAGTAGGAATACTTAAAGGACGGAGGTATAACCATGCATCCTGCTGGATTATTGTACAGCAAACACCATGAGTGGGTTAAGGCTGACAAAAACATAGTCACCGTAGGAATTACAGATTACGCTCAGACAAGCCTCGGAGACGTGGTATTTGTGGAACTTCCCGGGGAAAGCGACGTAGTTGCAGCCGGTAAGCCCTATGGCTCAGTGGAGTCGGTAAAATCCATATCTGACCTGGTTTCTTCTGTTGATGGCAAAGTTGTGGCCGTCAACGAGGGTATCATGGATTCTCCCGATCTGCTAAACAGCGACCCCTACGGCGAAGGCTGGTTGATCAAAATCGAAGCCTCGGATCTGCGGCAGCTTGACGGCATGATGAGCGCTGCAGAATACGAATCTTTTGTTGCCGCGGAAGGGCACAAAGGTTAATTCCTGTTACAAAAAAAGCAGACCATTTTGACGGCTGCTTTCTCCTAACTCAGTCCACAATCTGTTTTTGGCCAAGAGTCTGTTCTGTCTTCTTTGCATACCCTGATTAAGCAAATTGCTTTACGCATGTAGGATCCTCACTGGTTTCACTCCCACAGCAAGTCACCTATCCGGTAAAATCGCGTCCAGTCCATTTCTGTTAATTATTGTAACCTTCCCTCTGGCTAGCTCAACTAAGGCGTCATGTTCAAGATTCTTGAGTAGCCTGCTGATAACCTCCCTGGCCGTACCCAGTTCCAAGGCTATCCTTTCGTGGGTCATGTTTAGCTCCGGTTGTTCTGGAGATGTCCTGCTCAAAAGCAGTTCTATCAACCTCACATCCATTCGTTTAAAAGCAACTTCTTCTATAAGGGACATCATCCAGGCAATACGTTTGGTAAAACTGCCATAGACAAAATTACGCAGGAATTGGGACTCGTTTATTGATTGTTTGAACCTCTCAACCGGGACCATAATTGCCTCAACATCATGCTCAACGATGGCAGTCGCCGGATAGCCTACCCCGGAAAGGACACTCGATAGTTGCAGAATACAGCTTTCGCCAGGCAGCACTTTATAGAGAACTATCTCACGCCCGGACTCCCCGGTCTTCACGACGCGGAGAGCGCCTTTGGCAATGAAAGCCACATGGATACTATAATCGCCTTCCATGAAAGCGCAGGCGCCGGCGGGTATCTTGGTTACGCTGCCAATAAAACTACCCAGGCCGGTTTCGTCGAAAAAGGGAAACAAGTTTAAGATTTCCCCAGGTGTCGGCACATTTCATCTCTCCTCTGTTTGAATTGATACTAAGTCAAAACCTTTAGGCTATAGCCGTCACAGAAAAATGCACAGGAAAAGTGACTTTGTCACTGACTCTGATCATTTTTCAGACTATCATAGAGTTAAAATTACAAATAAGAGGAGGTAACCCTGTGAAACAAAATGAAGGCAAATCGGATCGCATAATTCGTGTTTTTGTTGGTTTAGCCTTGTTAAGTCTTTGGTATACACTTGGTGGAGGAGCAAAATACATAGCATTAATAGGTCTCATTCCATTGTTAACAGCAGCTATAGGTTGGTGCCCCCTTTACTCATTATTTGGCATAAGTACAAACAAAAAATAAAGTAAAGAACACTCCCGTTAACAATTGTAACTGTATTTAACAAGACTTGCGATTCATCGGCAAGCCCTTTCAGTTAACAACTGGTTCTGTTCATAGCCCAAAGTTGTTCCTGGCCGTTAATGAACTCCGGGGGATAGCCTATTCGGACTGTCCCCCGGATTCTTAATGTTTACTCCTATATCCCTGCATTAGGCCAGTTTTGTTGAACATCTCAATGGACAACAATGTTAATTATGGTAAAAGGTCTTTAAGGAAGATTCATCATCCCTCTTTTCAGCTTGAATAGGAAATAACGTTCAAACAATACTTTAAGCCGGTGCGCCCAGCGGGACTTCTTCAGATAAGTTTTTTCCCGCGGCGGCAGCGCAGGTTTGGCCGTCATGAAAGCTGCCTTTTCTCCGAGATCAGCAATGCAGGTTACATCCAGTTTACCCACCGGCAGAGCCTGGGCTTCCCTGCCGAGGATCTCGGCGGTAATATTATGTGCTACCGCTTTGGACATATGTTCAGTCATGAATCCCGTCTTGGGGACGCCGGTTGGCACCGGCGTAGCCTCTTTGGGAGCCACGGCCACAGCCACTCCGGTGACATAGATGTTGGGATATGATTTATGCCGGTAGTAATCATCTACCACGGCAAATCCCTTTGGATTCCCCAGCCCGGAATTAATCACGGCATCCACACCCCTAAACGGGGGAACAAACAGCGAAAATTTAAAAGGCAGCTCCGTACCGTCTCCTAAGATTACCCGGTCCGGTTGTACTTCTTCGACCACTGCATTTGTAAATACTCTTATGTCCTTTTCGGCAAATTCATCTTCTAGCACCCGTCCAGCCTGTCGAAATCCGCCCAGTCCGAAATGGCTGACGTAGGGCTCGGAGGTGACGAAAGTCAGAGATGCCTTGTCCCTGAGGCCGAGTTTCCACAGAGCGTGCTCCGCGCCGAAGATGAATTCGTAGGCCGGACCGAAACAGCTTACCCCCTGAGTGGAACCGATCACAACCGGACCGCCTTTTTCCAGGTACTGCTGCCAAGCCTTGTTGGTTGCCACCGCGTGTTCGAGGGTCATGATAGAATGGGTATACCCCTTTTCCGGACCCAGGCCAGGGATAGCAGCAAAGTCCAGGTGCGCTCCGGTGGCAACCACCAGATAATCATAGCCGAGAAGCCTGTCACCCGCGTCCACTTGCTGTTTAGCCGGGTCGATCCTTTGTACAGCAGCATGCAGGAAGTTGATACCTTTCCGGGTCAACAGCCTGTCCAACCCGATAGAGATATCCTCCGGTAGCCGCGACCCAAGAGCTACCCACGGGAAAGAAGGAGCAAAAGCAAAAACTTCCGTCTCCGACACCACCGTTATTTCGGCCCTCCGTCCCAGTTGACGCCGCAACTCAAAAGCCGCGGTCAGGCCGCCAAAAGAGCCTCCGATGATGACAATTTTCGTCATTCGTAATCCCTCCGTATTGTCTGACTTTCAACCCAGATATCCATTTCATACTTCCCTGTTCTCGGTTATTACTTTCCACGCAAAAGATGGAGTAAATTAAGGCCCGCCTCATTAATCCTTGTAAACAGCTAGGACAATCAGTGTTTTCCAAACAGGTGTTTTGCTAATTATAATACGGGCTGACAAAATAATCAAATGCATAATATATCAGCAGGTTATGCAATTTAAGTATAACCTGCAAGCCTATTCTTGAACGTTACCCACTGTTTATCTGGTTATCAGAACTCA
>JAJZPO010000070.1 GCA_021811155.1 Bacillota bacterium
GCACCTGCACACAGGCGACTGGGCTACGATTTTTGGGACTTAGTTTTACGCAACGACCCATTTATTCGTTGCAACCCCATACCGAAGTTTTCAAAGAACTCTGCATGGATATTATACCATATTTTGGGAAAGTATGTTGGGCAATTCATCTCCCCATTGAAATGGGGAGGATTCTTTCCCTTACGTCCTAAATTCACCTATAACGCTGATAACCGCATCCTCACGGCGACCGATGCTGCGGGGACGGTCATCTTCACCGACACTTACGATGCCAAGGGCCGGGTCGCCACCCAGGACGATGCCCTTTCCACCAACCAGTTGACCCGTTTCAGCTACGATGAACAGAGCCAGCCGGGCAAACTCATCACCACCGTTACAGAGCGTACCGGGGCAACCCGGGTATTCACCCATGACAACAAGTACCAGCTGCTGAGCCTTAAGGACGAGCTGGGTCACACTTCCACGTACAAAAACACGGCGAGCATGAGACAAGCTATATGGTAAATCCCAATACCCCATTAAGCCAAGTGCTGATTGAAAAGGAAAATAAAAGGCAGACTTACTATGTATATGGTTTGGGTCTTATCAGCGAGGAAAATGGGAAGGGGGATTACAGGACATACCACTTTGACCTAAGAGGCAGTACCATTGCTTTAACTGATCTCCAGGCAAGGGTGACGGACAGTTTCCAGTATGATCCTTACGGAAAAACAGAAAAGGAATGAGGCGTTTCGCACTCATTCCTTTTCTGTTGCCTTCTTAAGTTGGGTCATCAGGATGGGTTGGCTCCCTGGGGGGTTGTTGCAGCGCCCGGACCCCAACCGCCGCGTCCACCCGGGCCGAAGCCACGCCCGCCGGGGCCCATGCCGCCGCAGCCATAACCAGGTTGAAAACCGTTTTGCTGTTGGTACTGATACATTTGCTCCATGCGGTTTTGCATGAACTTGCCTTGCTCCGGCGTGATTTGACCGCTCTCCACGTATTTCTGGATCAACTGTTGTCTCAGGTCATAGATTTGCTGCTGGAGTTTAGCGATATCCCCCAGTTTGGAGTTGTCAGTTGCGCCCAGGACAATGGGCACAGCCACCAGCATCAGTCCCACTGCCAGCAGGATAACCAATAGTTTTTTGCTCACAGGATTCACCTCCTTGCATCCAATTTACAGTCCATATTATACCCGGAGCATTTTATCAAGCTGTGGTGAGATTATGAATTATTTGTGACAAACTGCAATTCAAGCTGAAAATTTTGGTCCCGGCCTTGCTGGGATAAATAGGTTCCGGCGTGGATAATTCCCGTCTGCGATTGGCGATTCGTTCATAGTTCACAATGTCAAATTAAGCCGGGAATTGCCGACAAAATTTGCTTGACGTCAGGAACATCTGTTCGCTACGATTGAGGGAGAATCAGACACAGGGGGTAATGGCGCATGTTGGCAATGGTGCAGTCTTTGACCTTGAGCGGCATGGAAGGGTATCCGGTGCAGGTGGAAGTAGATGTGTCCAATGGCCTGCCCGCTTTTGATATAGTCGGACTGCCCGCAACGACCGTACGGGAAGCCAAGGAGAGGGTGCGAACGGCGCTGAAAAATGCGGGGTTTGATTTTCCGCTGAAACGGATAACTGTCAATCTGGCGCCCGCAGACCTGAAAAAGGAAGGTCCGGGATTGGATTTGGGGATTGCCATGGGGATTTTAACGGCTACAGAGCAAATCCCGGCTGAAGCTGTAGACGGGATATACTTTCTGGGAGAACTCTCGCTGGACGGCACCCTGCGGGGGATCCCGGGCATTTTGCCCATGGCTTCAGCTCTGACGGACAGAGAGGAAGTAAGATTGGTAGTGCCGCAAGTGAACGCCAGGGAGGGATCGCTGGTTAAAGGTATTACAGTTTTGGGGGCGGAAACTTTAAGCCAGGTAGTGCGTTTCCTCAGGCAGGAGGGAGAGCTCAGCCGGGGCGAAAACAACTTTTTGCTCAACAGGGACGCAAACTGGACGGTGGACTTCAAAGATATCAAGGGCCAAGCCGCGGTAAAAAGGGCCTTGGAGGTTGCAGCCGCCGGCAATCATAATATCATGCTTGTAGGGCCTCCGGGCACAGGCAAGACCATGCTCGCCCGGGCCTTGCCCGGCATAATGCCGGATATGGCCTTCAGTGAGGCCCTGGAGGTCACAAAGGTCTACAGTGTGGCCGGACTTCTGCCCAAGGACCAGCCTTTGATTGGGCTCCGCCCTTTCCGGTCGCCTCACCATTCCGCTTCGGCGGCAAGTTTTGCGGGTGGAGGAAAAATTCCTAAGCCGGGGGAAATAAGCCTGGCCAACCATGGTGTGCTGTTTCTGGATGAACTGCCAGAGTTCGGCCGCGAGGTATTGGAAGCCCTGCGCCAACCTCTTGAAGACCGGGTGATTACTGTGTCCAGGGTAGCTGCCTCCCTGACTTATCCGGCAAGAATAATGGTGGCGGCTTCCCTCAATCCCTGTCCCTGCGGACTGGCTACGGAAAACGGCGGCATAAATTGCACCTGTACTCCGCTGCAGGTGGCCAGATACCAGGCCCGCATCTCGGGGCCTCTGTTGGACAGAATGGATATTCAGGCGGAAGCGCCGAGAGTGCCCTATGAGGAATTGGCAAGTGAGACGGAGGGAGAACCATCAGCAGCCATCAAGCAAAGGGTGGAACGCGCCAGGGCGGTGCAGCGGGAAAGGCTGGGATCTGATTCTGCCAACGCGGAGATGAGTCCCAGGCAAGTACGGACTTTCTGCAGACTGGACGGTACGGGCAAAGAATTGCTGCAGAAAGCTTATCAGCAGCTGGGTCTGAGCGCCCGGGCCCATGACAGGATTCTCAAAGTGGCCCGCACCATCGCAGATTTGGCCGGGGACAGACAGATTAACATCAACCATCTGGCTGAGGCCATCCAGTACCGGGCTTTTGACCGGAGTATGAATAGCCGGAGAGTCTGAAGTTTTTTCTGCAAAGCGGCGAATCTTGCGAAATTTTTAGAGATTGCTCCTAATATTCGGGTCGGGCAAGGAATTGGACCGGCCGGCGCTGAATACACTTCACTGTTAACACTTTGTGAAACAGGAAGGTGCTGCCGGTGCTTAAAGCTGTGCCTATCCAGGAAAAAAATAACCTGGCAGTTCCGGTAGTCACTGCGGTTCTGCTCTCGAGCGCCATGCTGCCTTTATCCACTGGTCCGGCTGAGGGCACAGGTCTGCGGCACCCTGTGAACACCTCTGCATCCACGGCGGCCCCGGCCCCGGAGGAGACCCGGCAGAGTTTGGAGCGGGAGCAGTCCATGCAGCGTTTGCTTAACAGGCAAATCAGGGACCAGGCGGAGAGGTTGAAGCTCGAGGCCGAGGCGAAGATCAAGGCCAAGCAGCAAGCTGAAATCAAGAAATCAAGCTGGAAAGCAGTCACCCTTTCTCGCCCGAAAACACCCAGCAGGGGAACTCAAACTGCAGCTCCTGCAACATTTGATGTAAAAAGTTTATTGGACTATGCCCTGAGCCTGAACGGAGCGCCCTATCTGTACGGAGGAACGAACCCCAACACCGGGCTGGATTGCTCAGCTTTTACCCAATTGGTGTTTCGCAATAGCGGGATAGATTTGCCGCGCACCGCCTACCAGCAGTTTAGGGTAGGGGTGGGCATACCGCGTTCCAGCCTGGAAGCAGGAGATCTGATTTTTTTCAGCACCAACGGCTCCGGAGCCAGTCATGTGGGCGTTTACCTGGGGGACGGAAAATTCATCTCTGCTACTAATAGGGGCGTTAAGGTGCAAAATCTGAATGATAGGTATTGGGATAAGTACTATCGTGGCTCACGACGAATCCAGGAAAGCCGTTGAAAAACTTCGTCTAGCTTTGTCGCCAACCCCGCCGGCATTCTCAACCTACGTCTAGTACGCCTCCGGTGCCGGCGCCAGCGGCTTCGCGCTATACTCGTTTTTGAACGACTTTCGTTTGGGGTCCTTTTTCTTTGAGCAATGCAATTACCGCCTGTGTCGCAGGCGGTTGTGTTTTGTAGTCATAATCAGTTTTTATCGGAAGGAGAAGCAGGATTGCGGTCGAATTATAGGTTAACGGGGACGGTGAGATAAGTGAACGGCGCGAACTTACTGCTGATTTCTGCAGGCAGCTTTGGCATGGGGTTTTCCGGCACGATTATGCCCTGGCCTTTGCTCATCCTGGGACATGCCGTGCTGGAATTGACCCAGGTGATATTAATTTTTTTGGTTTTTTCCGGCTTTGGTTCCCTGATGAGAGTTTAGGGTATAACAAATCTGGGCATAAAAGACGGGGAGATGCGCGCTCCCCGATTTTTGGCTAGCGGTTTTGCAGTTGCCTTTCTGCCCTTTCAATAGCCTGTTTGACCAACGAACCATTTATCTTTGATGGAAGGGCGCCGAAGCCTTCCCGTTGGGCTACGTCTCCGTATCCCAATTCCCGGGCCAGTTCAAGTTTCAGCGAGTCGGACATGATGGAATTGCGTCTCCTGGCCATGTTCTTCCCTCCTAGAATATGATTTTGAACCTAATTTTAGTGTCGCTTTCTGGCTGTAAATTATCCAGGTTATTTATCGCCAAAAGTTCCAAGCTCAGGAGATCTATGCTGGGTTGTCCATAGTAAAACAAGAAAATTTTGGAAATGAGGTTTTTAAGGCATGGAGCGGCTGTATTTTGGCACTGCCGGCGTCCCCCTGTCTTCTCCGGAACAATCCAGCGCTGCTGGAATCGCCAGGGTACGCGAATTGGGTCTGGGCTGTATGGAGCTGGAGTTTGTCAACGGCGTGAGAATGAGTGAAAAAACTGCTGTATTGGTGGCGGGTAAAGCAAAAGAGGCCGGTGTCAGACTGAGCGCCCACGGACCTTATTGGATTAATCTTAATTCCAAAGAGCCTGACAAGGTAACTGCCAGCCGGGTCCGAATTCTGCAAGCCGCGAGGATTGCGAGCCTGTGCGGCGCCGGTTCGGTTGTATTTCATGCCGCTTTTTACCATGATGACCCGGCAGAGAAGGTTCTGGCCCGGGTAGTCGAAAATTTGCGCCTCGTGCGGGAGGAGTTGGACTCGGCAAACATATCCGTTACCTTGCGGCCGGAAACAACGGGTAAACCGAGCCAGTTTGGCAGTCTGGAGGAAGTGATCGAGGTGAGCCGCCTGGTGCCGGGCGTTCTCCCTTGTATTGATTTTAGCCACTTGCATGCGCGCAGCGCCGGGTCTTTCAACACTTATGAGGAGTTCTGCGCGGTTTTGCAGCAGATGGAAAAGAGTTTGGGCAGGGAAGCCCTGGAGGATGTCCATTTTCATGTTTCTGGGATTGCTTATGGCCCCAAAGGGGAGAAGAAACACATGATTTTGGCGGAAGCTGATTTTGATTACCGGGCCTTGCTGCAAGCCTTTAAGGATTTCGGTGTTAGGGGACTGGCGATCTGTGAAAGCCCCAACGTTGAGACCGATGCCTTAATTCTGCAGCAATACTACGATTCGTTATAGAGGTATCCCCGGGCAGGATTCCAGCGGGGCAGGGAGAATCAGATTGAAATCAGGAGCGAGCAAGGGTATTAGAATAATGGAGTGATAAGTGATGACTAAAGGTGGAATTGGGTCAAAAAATCTCAATTATGAAGTTACCTTAAAGGAAGCCCAGAGGCGTTTTACTGAACGGGATTTTGCCAGGATAGCCGTTCTGGCTGGGGCCCGGGTGACTTCAGACAATAACCTGGAACTTCCCTTCCTGGGCCAGTCTTACACGGTCAGCCCCCAGGGGGAAGTCACCCTTAGCTCCAAAGCCACAGGCCCCCAAGACCAACCTGGATCGAACCTCGAACATCGAACCTCGAACCTCGTAGACGAGGTTCCCCTTACTGTGAAGATTTTAATCTTGCACTACCTGGCCACAGCGGAAGGGGTCCCGGTTCAGCAGAAGCCGATCTCTTTTAAGGAGCTGCCAGGGGGCGCTATATACATCGGACCGTTTACCAACCGGGCCATTAGGCCGCTGGTCAGTGTTTTTGGCGATAACCCGGCTGAATTGCTGGAGGTTGGCCGGGAACTAGGCGGCACAAAAACAGATTTGGGTGACGTGAGTGTTAGGATTGACGCATTTCCTCACGTACCTGTAACCCTGGTTTTGTGGCAGGGGGATGAAGAATTTCCCCCTTCGGGAAACATTTTGTTTGATGTTTCCGCCTCCCACTATCTGCCGACGGAGGATTATGCGGTGCTGGCCAGCCTCGTAGTCTATGAACTTAAAAACTTGAAGCAGCATAGTTGAGACATTTGCCGCCGGCTAAATTCAGGCGGTGATTTTTTCTCGCAAGTGTGAATCCTTATCGCCTGATCAGGGCGGTATTTTTTTTATTGTCACGGTGACACTAAAAAGGAACTGCCCCCATGCGAATCCGGTCACAAACAAGTTGGTTTTACGATGTCTGGAAATAGCCAAGTGTTTAAGACGGTTATTGTATTTGCCGGGGTAATGGAACGCCCCCTAATTGAGAAGGAAGGGGTTGAACGGATGCGCACAATCTGGAAAGGCGCCATCAGTTTCGGTTTGGTCAATGTACCTGTAAAGCTGTACACCGCCACGGAAACGAACGACATCAAATTCAATTTTCTGCATGCCAAATGCAAAACACCCATCAAGTACGAAAAGCGCTGCCCTGTATGCGATGTAGTTGTACCCGCGGAAGAGATTGTCCGCGGCTACGAGTATGAAAAGGGCAGGTATGTGGTCCTGGACGAGGCGGATTTTGCTGAAATTGAGATTGAGCAAACTCGTTCAGTGGACATCATCGACTTTGTGGACCTGGCGGAGATTGATCCCATTTATTATGTCAAAACCTATTTCCTGGCCCCGGGGGACGGAGGTCAAAAGGCCTATGCTTTGCTGCGGCAGGCTATGCAGGACTCTGGCAAGATCGCAATCGCCAAGGTCGTAATCCGCAGCAAGCAGCACCTGGCGGCTGTACGGGTCTACCAAAACTGCCTGGTGATGGAAACCATGTATTTCCCGGCGGAGATACGTTCACCGGCTGTCCTGCCGGAACTTGATTATGAGGTAAAGCTTAGCGAAAACGAACTGCGGATGGCGGTGGAACTAATCGAAAACCTTGCCGCTGAATTTGATCCGGGCAAGTACACCGACGACTACCGCCAGGCGCTTTTGGCAATTATTGAAGCCAAGATTGCAGGTAAAGAGGTTGAGGCCGTTCCGGCCAGGCCTGAGGCGGGCAAAGTCATCGATTTGATGGAGGCTCTGCGCGCCAGCATCAATCGTGCCCATCAGGAGAAAGGGCTGCAGCCCGAGGTTGCAGATGGCTCGGAGGGAGGTATGGCCGCTGAAGCAAACCCGAATGTACGGGCAGCCCGGCCCGACCCGGAAGCCAGGCCACGCCGGCGGCGGGCTACCGGTGAATAGGCATGGGTAAGCGGGAATATGCCCCTATGCTGGCAGTCTCCGGCAGCCCTTTTGACAGTGAGGAGTACCTCTACGAATTAAAATGGGACGGCATCAGGGCCCTGGCGGCAGTGGGACGGGAGGGAACCACTCTCTTCAGCCGCAACGGGAACAACATCAGCCGGCGTTATCCGGAGCTGGAATTCTTAGGCTGCCTGAACAGCCTGCCGGCGGTCTTGGACGGAGAAGTTGTGGTCCTGCAAGATGGGCTGCCCAGTTTTCACAAATTGCAGACACGGAACCACCTGCAGGATGAGAGAAAGATCCGCGCCGCTGCCAGGGAGATGCCGGCGGTGTTCATCGTTTTTGACCTGCTTAGCTTAAGGGGAGAGGATTTGACGCTCCTGCCCCTGGTCAAGCGCAAAGAATTGCTGCAGGAATTGGTACAGGAAGGCTCGCATCTGGCCCTCTCCCGCCACGTCTTGGGTTCCGGCAAGGCCCTGTTTGAACTGGCCAGGCAGAGGGGACTGGAAGGAGTGATGGCCAAACGGCTGGACAGCTCTTATCAGGCTGGCAAACGCTCAAACTACTGGATAAAGTTCCGCAATACCAAAAGCATGAGCTGTGTTATCTGCGGCTATGTAAAAGGGAGCGGGGAGCGGGGGACTTTGGGTTCCCTGATTTTGGGGGCCTACCGGGGGGATGTTCTCAGCTATGTCGGGAACGTGGGGAGCGGGCTTGGCAGCGCGGAAATAGAGATGCTGCTGCAGCGGTTTAGGCGTATTGGCAGGGACACCAGCCCTTTTGCATCTCCCCCGCCCCTAAAGGGAGCGGTTTGGGTCGAACCTGAGCTGGTTTGCGAAGTAAGCTACCTGGAAAGAGGACAGGTCTTGCGCCATCCGGTTTTTCATGGTTTGCGCAGCGATGTTTCTCCCCGGGAATGCAGCATTGAACAGGGGTGATTGGTGTGAAGAAGCTGATCGTCCAGGTGAACGGCAGGGATTTAGCCTTAACCAACCTGAATAAACTGTATTGGCCGGATGATGGATTGCATAAGCGCGACCTGATTAATTATTATACCGGCATGGCCCCCTACCTCCTTCCGCACCTGCGCGACCGCCCCTTTACTCTTGTACGTTACCCCGAGGGCATAGCAGGTGAGTTTTTTTATCAAAAGGAGTGCCCCGAACATGCGCCGGATTGGGTACAGAGAATCCCGGTTTCCGTGGACGGAGGGGACAAGCGGATCAATTTTGTGCTCTGCAATGACTTGCCCACCCTGGTCTGGCTGGCCAACCTGGGCTGTGTCGAGGTTCATACCTGGGCTTCCAGAATAGGGAATTTGGAAAATCCCGATTTTGCCGTATTTGATCTGGACCCAGCCCCGCCTGCTACCTTCCAGGATGCCCTGGAGGTGGCCCTGCTGATCCGGGGGGTCCTGGCTGAATTCGGCCTCATGGGCTGTCCGAAGACTTCGGGGGCTACGGGCTTTCACATCAATGTCCCGCTTAAGCCTGTATACTCTTTCGAACAAGTACGCTTGGCCGTGCAGTATGTGGCTCGACTTCTGGTACGGGTATACCCGCAGCGCTGTACAGTGGAACGGGCAGTATCCAAGCGTCAGGGCAAAGTGTACATAGACTACCTGCAGAATGGAAGGGCCAAGACCATGGCTTTTGTTTACAGCCTGCGGCCCCGCCCCGGCGCTCCCGTCTCCACTCCCGTTACCTGGCAGGAGGTTGAAAACGGTCTGGACCCAGTCTCGTTCAACATCAGGTCTGTTCCCAAACGAGTCGCTCTGCTGGGTGATTTATATGCTCCACTGCGGGAAGAATCGAGTCAGGAATTGGATGCGATTTTGAAGTTGTGCTAGACTGCAGGAGTCAGGAGTCAGGAGTCAGGAACCGAAGTCGGCCCACCAAGATTCAGCAGGATTCGCTAGGACAGATAGAACCGTCCCCTTTATCCTAGTTTCATTCATCTGTGGTGCCGTCAAACGGCATGCATGTCTGAATTCTGAATTCCGACTTCTCGACAACAGAGTGTTCGAATTTGACGAAAGATTTAGGGCCAAGCAGGGAGGAATCACCGCTTTGTCCCCGAAAAGGTTAGGCAGTTCAGGGTTGAAAGCGGTGGTAAAAGTGGAAGAGGAGATTTACCTTAATGCTTTGCGCCTGGTCCCAGGCCTGGGCTCGGGCCGATTGTCACAACTTTTGGCCGGTTTCCCCGGCGCCAAAGGGGTTTGGCAGGCCCGACCGGAAGAATTGGCCAGGATTTTGGGCCCGGGCAAACAAGTAGAGGCCCTGACTCACGGCCGCACAGTGATTGAGCCTGAGCGGGAATGGGAAAAGCTTCTGCTGGCGGGTATCCGTGTTACCACCCTCGGTTCTTCCGATTATCCGTCAAATCTCGCCGAAATCTACAACCCTCCCCTGATATTGTACTACCGCGGCAGCCTGGATGGGTTGGATCTGAGCCTGGCCATAGTGGGTTCAAGGCAGGCAACGCCTTACGGCAGGGTCGCCGCCACGACTCTGGCCCGGGATATGGGTGCGGCCGGCTTCGCAATAGTCAGCGGGTTTGCCCGTGGGGTGGACTCTGCGGCCCACAGAGGCGCCCTGAACGCACAGGCAAGAACGGTCGCGGTTTTTGGCTGCGGCTTGGACACAATCTACCCGCGCGAAAACCGCAGTTTGTGTGCGGAAATAATCGAGCGGGGGGCAGTGGTGAGTGATTTTCCTTTAGGCGTACAGCCCTTAAGCGCCAACTTTCCGGCCCGCAACAGGATTATATCAGGCTTAAGTCTTGGCACACTGGTGGTTGAAGGCCGGGAAAAAAGCGGCTCGCTGATTACCGCCGACTTTGCCCTGGAACAGGGGCGCGATGTCTTTGCGGTACCGGGCCCCATCAATTCAGAGTACAGCCGGGGGCCGCATAAGCTGTTAAAACAGGGTGCAAAATTGGTAGAATCCGCCGGGGACATTTTAGAAGAGTATGCCCATCTGGTTTCTCCTGCGCTCCAAATCAAATTTGCAGAGTTCAGTTACCCGGCTGAGTATACCGGTCTGATGGAAATTTTGAGTTTGGAACCGCTCCACGTCGACGTGATCTGTAGAAAACTGAAAACTGCGCCGGAAAAACTTGCCGCTCTGCTGCTGCAGCTAGAGCTTTCCGGCAGGATACGCCAGCTTAGCGGGGGATATTACGTCAGAAACTTTTTATAATTTGCTGGACAAAGGGGAATAAACATAATATCATAAGGAAGCAAATTTATTTTAGCATTATATTCCAGCGCATGTTGACGAGGTGGAAATGAGTGTCTAAAGTACTGGTTATTGTCGAATCCCCAGCTAAAGCAAAATCCATCGGCAAATTTCTGGGAAAGAAGTACAGTGTAAAGGCGTCAATGGGCCATGTGCGTGACCTGCCAAAGAGCCAGTTTGGGGTAGACGTTGAGCATAATTTTGAACCCAAATACATCACCATTCGCGGTAAGGGAGACATTATCAAGGACTTGCGCACCGCTGCCAAAGCGGCTGACAAAGTGTTTCTGGCCTCTGACCCCGACCGCGAAGGGGAAGCTATCGCCTGGCACCTGCAGCACCTGCTTAACCTTGATCTTAAGGAAGCGTGCCGGATTGAATTTCACGAGATTACCAAGCCGGCGATTCAGACTGCGGTGAAGCATCCCAGAACTGTGGAAATGGACCGGGTGGATGCGCAGCAGGCGCGGCGGGTTTTGGACCGGGTGGTGGGCTATAACCTCAGCCCTTTGCTCTGGCGAAAAGTGCGCAAGGGATTGAGCGCCGGCCGGGTCCAATCAGTGGCGGTGAGGCTCATCGTAGAAAGGGAGGAAGAGATCAGGTCTTTTACCCCGGAAGAATACTGGACATTAACCGCAGTGCTCGGTGCAGCGGGAGACAAGATAGAAGCCAAGCTTGTCAAAGAAGACAATGACAAAATAGAAGTCCGCAGCAAACAGGAAATGGACCGGGTCCTGGCTGCAATTGAGGGGAAAGATTTTATCCTGCAGGAAGTGCGCAAAAGGGAAAAAAGACGCAATCCCCATCCTCCCTTTACCACCAGCAGCCTGCAGCAGGAGGCCTACCGTAAACTCAATTTCACTGCCCGCAAGACTATGCTGGTAGCCCAGCAATTGTATGAAGGCCTTGATTTAGGCAAGGAGCTCGGTACTGTAGGGCTGGTTACCTATATCCGTACCGACTCTACCCGGGTTTCCGACCTGGCCGTGTCTGAGGCGAAGGACTTCATCACCGCCAAGTTCGGACCGGAGTACTTTCCCGAGGAAGTGCACAAGCACCAGACCAAAGGCAAGATTCAGAATGCCCATGAGGGTATCCGGCCCACGTCGGTCCAGATACTGCCCGAAAGGGTGAAGGACAGGCTTACCCGGGACCAGAACAAGCTCTATAAGCTGATTTGGGACAGGTTTGTTTCCAGTCAAATGAGCGCGGCTGTACTGGACACTACTACCATGGACCTTGGCGCCGGAAATTTTGTTTTCCGGGCCAGCGGTTCAGTCATCCGCTTTCCCGGCTTCATGCAGGTATATATCGAAGGCAGGGATGAAGACGCCCCGGAAGAGGCGGGCGGGATTTTGCCCGACCTGCAGGAAGGGGCGGCGCTGAAACTTAACTCCCTTAACCCTAGGCAGCATTTTACCGAGCCCCCTCCGCGCTACACGGAAGCTTCCCTGGTTAAGAAGATGGAGGAGGCGGGTATCGGCCGGCCCAGCACTTACGCGCCTACTATCGAGACGATTCAAACCCGTGGCTATGTGGTGAGGGAAGATAAGCACCTCTTCCCTACAGAACTGGGCGAAATAGTTATCGAGTTGTTGAAGAGCCATTTTCCGGACATCATCGACGTAGAGTTTACCGCCGGTATGGAGGAGAAGCTCGACGGGATTGAAGAAGGCAAACTGGCATGGAAGACAGTCATCGGAGATTTCTACCATTCCTTTAAGGAAACCCTTGAGAGGGCCGAAAACGAAATCGGTGAAATCGAAATTGAAGATGAGGTGACGGATCAGCCATGTGAGCAGTGCGGCCGCATGATGGTCAAAAAAGTCGGCAGGTTCGGCAAGTTTCTGGCCTGTCCCGGCTTTCCGGAGTGCCGCAACACCAAACCCCTGCTGGAAGAAATCGGCGTCCCTTGTCCGAGCTGCGGCGCTCCCGTGGTAGTACGCCGTTCCAAAAAAGGACGCAAATTTTTCGGCTGCAGCCGTTATCCTGAGTGCGACTATATCTCCTGGGAACGTCCCGCCGGGAAGCAGTGCCCCAGATGCGGCAAGCCTCTGGTAATTAAGTTTTCCAAACGGGGCGGTAACAAACTGGTCTGTCTCGACAAGTCCTGCCGTTACGAGGAGCCGGCAGGCCAGGCTGTGGAGCAGGTCACAAAAGAACAGATCCTGGCTGACGGCGGGGTTTATCAGGATTCGATCAATTAAGCGAGATGAAAGCGTTGAAACCTGACATCATTGTAATCGGGGCCGGGCTGGCCGGGTCAGAGGCGGCCTGGCAGGCTGCGCGCCGCGGCCTTAAGGTAAGGCTCTGCGAAATGAGGCCTGTAAAGCTGACTCCTGCCCACCGCACGGCGTGGTTCGGGGAACTCGTCTGCAGCAATTCGCTCCGGGCTGCCGGCCTGGAAAATGCTGTCGGACTGTTAAAAGAAGAAATGCGCCGCATGGATTCTTTGGTGATGGCAGCTGCCGACCTGCACCGGGTCCCGGCGGGCGGGGCTTTGGCCGTAGACCGGGAATTGTTTGCCAGAGAGATTACCCGTCGTCTGGAAGATGAGCCGAATGTGGAAATTGTCAGGGAAGAGGTCAGCGAGATCCCCCAGGGGAAGATATCCGTCACTGCCAGCGGGCCCCTGACAGAAGGGGCCCTGGCCGATTCTATCAGACATTTCAGCGGCAACGCATATCTCTATTTTTTTGATGCCGCAGCGCCCATCATAACCAGGGAATCCATAGATTTTGACAAAGCCTTTTGGGCATCCCGCTATGGCAAAGGGGATGCTGATTATTTAAACTGCCCTATGACCAGGGAGGAATATGAGGATTTTTACCGGGCCTTGGTCGGGGCTGAAGTGCACCAGGTAAAGGACTTTGAACGGAATTTGGTATTCGAAGGCTGTATGCCCGTAGAAGTGATGGCGTCCCGGGGTCCCCAGACCCTGACCTTCGGGCCCCTGAAGCCCGTGGGACTGACAGACCCTCGTACAGGCAAACGGCCTTGGGCTGTTGTCCAACTGCGCAAGGAAAACCGTGAAGGGACAATGTTTAACCTGGTTGGTTTTCAGACCAATTTGAAATGGGGAGAACAGCAGCGGGTTTTCCGCCTGATTCCTGGCTTGGAGCAGGCTGAGTTTGTTCGTTTCGGCGTCATGCACCGCAATTCTTTTTTACATGGGCCTAAGGTTCTGCTGCCAACCTTTCAGCTTAAAGCTAAAGACTGCGGCCAGATGCTTTTTGCCGGTCAGATTACAGGAGTTGAGGGTTACCTGGAATCAGCTGCCAGCGGACTTGTGGCCGGAATCAATGCGGCCCTGCTGGCTGGAGGACGGGAGCCGGTATTATTTCCACGGGAAACAGCCTTAGGAGCGCTTGCCTGGCACGCAGGCTGCTCGGAAAGCGAAGATTTTCAGCCTATGAACATCAACTGGGGACTCTTTCCGTCCCTGGAGGAACGGATCAGAAACAAACGTGAGAGGGGAGCCAAACTGGCGGAGCGGGCCTTGACCGCCCTGGAAAAGTTTGTTTCAGAGGGCAATCTGGTGTAATATAGAGGTGCAATCTGAGACGACGGGAGCGGAGATTTCAGTGAAATTCGATGAAGCTTTGGAACATTTCTTGGTGCATCTTAAGGCGGAAAAGAACGCTTCGCCGTTGACCGCGGCTTCATACCATACCGATTTGGTTCAATTTCAGGAGTTTTTGGCAGAAGAAACAGGTTGGGAGCCGGGCGAACTTAGCGTAAACCAAATCGGGACTGGAGCGGTTCGCAACTATCTGGGTACTTTGGCCGAGGCAGGCGTGAAGCGGACCACCATGGCCAGAAAGCTCTCAGCCCTGCGCACTTTCGCCAAGTTCCTGTGCCGGGAAGAAATCTTGTCCCAAAATCCTCTTGGCAAGGTGGCTACTCCCAAGCTAGGCAAATACTTACCCGTTTTTTTATACCCTGACCAGGCCAAGCTCCTGGTCGAAGCTCCTGACCTGACCGCTCCTGCCGGTACAAGGGACAGGGCAATTCTGGAAACCCTGTACTCCTCAGGGCTTAGGGTAAGTGAACTGACCAATCTTGACCTCCCGGACGTGGATGTTGATTTGGGGTACGTCCGGGTGTTTGGAAAAGGCGCCAAGGAAAGAATAGCGCCCCTGGGTTCTTATGCGGCGGAGGCAATCCGTACTTACCTGGGGGTGAGGGGAGCAGCCCATAGCGGGGAAAAAGCATTATTTCTCAACAAGGGCGGGACGCGCTTGAGCGCCAGAAGCGTCAGACGGCTGGTGGACAAATATGTCAGGGAAGCAGCTTTGAAAGGCGGCATAAGCCCTCATACCCTGCGGCACAGTTTTGCTACGCATATGCTGGATGGGGGCGCAGATTTGAGGACTGTGCAGGAACTCCTGGGACATGTCAAATTGTCCTCGACCCAGATTTACACTCACGTTACCAGGCAACGGTTGAAGGAAGTCCACAGCCGCTTTCATCCCAGGGAAAGGGACTAGAGATTGCTCTACAGAGCTAGTTTAAGGTCGGAAATCGCTTGTACTGCTCGACTTACGGGTCGGAACTCGGCCCAGAGGCGTCTCTCTGCAGGTCGGAATACAGAACCCGGGACCTAGGGTATTCCTTCCGGGTCGGAATACAGAATGCAGAATGTGTAAGTTGGCCTTTGCAGGTATTTAAATGCTAACTGCCAGGGCGGTAGGAACCGCCCCGGGAGTCATATTCTATTTTCCGACCAAGAATTCTGCCGTCAGAGCCGAATTATGAATTCTGTATTCCGACCCGAGAGTGCGGCTTTTAAGTACGATTTCTGTATTCCGACCCACGAATCTAACTGTTGAGTAGTCAAATTAAGGGGGCCAGACTATGGTTTTTCGCGGGACAACAATTGTTGCGGTGAAAAAAGGCGGTAAAGTGGCGGTGGCCGGGGACGGCCAGGTCACCTTCGGCCAGGCAACGATAATGAAGCATAAAGCGCGCAAAGTGCGTCGCCTGTACCAAGGCAAGGTGGTTGCAGGGTTCGCCGGTTCGGTGGCTGATGCCTTTACTCTGTTTGAAAAATTTGAAGCCAAGCTGGGAGAATACCGGGGTAACTTGCAGCGTGCCGCGGTAGAAATGGCAAAGGATTGGCGCACAGACAAGATACTGCAGAAGCTGGAGGCGTTGCTCATCGTGGCCGACGGGCAAAACCTGTTGGTTATATCGGGCGGCGGCGAGGTTATCGAACCCGATGACGGCATCGCGGCCATCGGTTCCGGCGGCAACTACGCCCTGGCCGCGGCGCGGGCGCTGGCAGCCCATACGAGCTTGGAACCCGCGGAAATTGTACGGGAAGCGATGAAAATAGCGGCAGGTATTTGCGTATATACTAATGAACATATCACCCTGGAAGAAATCAACGGTTAAGGGAGGGACAGTTTTTGGAAAACCTCACTCCACGTCAGATTGTGCTGGAGTTGGATCAATACATCGTGGGCCAGGAAAAGGCTAAAAAATCCGTAGCGGTAGCGCTGCGCAACCGCTACCGTCGCAGCAAGCTTCCACCTGAGATGCAGGACGAAATCGTACCCAAAAACATCATCATGATAGGGCCAACGGGGGTAGGAAAGACAGAAATAGCCAGGCGCCTCGCCAAACTGGTCAATGCTCCGTTCATCAAGGTAGAAGCCACCAAATTTACCGAAGTGGGGTATGTGGGCAGAGACGTGGAGTCTATTGTACGGGACTTGGTGGAGATTTCCGTGCGCATGGTTAAAGCTGCCAAAATGCAGGAAGTAGAGTCCAAGGCCCGGATCTCAGCTGAAGAGCGCCTGTTGGAACTGCTCGTACCCTCGCCGGCCAGGGAAAAAAGCCTGAAAAACCCCTTTGAACTCATTTTCGGCGGTCAGAGCGAAGCCAGGCCCGAGCGGGAGCAAGAGGCGGAACACCAGGATGTCGAGACGAGGCGGCGGGATCTGGCCCAGCGCCTGCGGCGGGGCGAGATGGAAAAGGTCTACGTGGAGATTGAGGTAGAAGAGAACTCCAATCCGATGATGGAAATGTTCTCCGGTTCAGGTGTGGAGGAGATGGGAATAAATCTCCAGGATATGCTTGGGGGCATGTTCCCGAAAAAGAAGAAGAAGAGAAAAGTTACAGTCGCTGAAGCCCGTAAGATCCTTACCCAGGAAGAGGCCCAGAAGATGGTCGACATGGATGAGGCAGTCTCCGCTGCGGTCAATCAGGCGGAACAGGCAGGCATTGTATTTTTGGACGAAATTGATAAGATTGCGGGAAAAGATGCGGGCCACGGACCGGATGTTTCCCGGGGAGGGGTGCAGCGGGATATCCTGCCCATTGTGGAAGGATCTACAGTAATCACCAAGTATGGGCCGGTGAAAACCGACCATATGCTGTTCATTGCCGCCGGGGCCTTTCATGTCAGCAAGCCTTCAGACCTCATTCCAGAATTGCAGGGCCGTTTTCCGATCCGGGTAGAACTGGAGAGTTTGACCGTTGATGATTTCAAACGCATTCTGACGGAGCCGACTAATTCCTTAATAAAACAATATGTTGCTCTACTCGAAACAGAAGGAATAAAGGTACAATTTTCCGAGAATGCTATTGCTGAAATCGCCAGCATGGCTTATACTGTTAATACGACTACGGAGAATATCGGAGCGCGTCGATTGCACACGATTCTTGAAAAACTTTTAGAAGATTTGTCTTTTGAGGCATCAGATATCAACTACGACCAGACAGTCATTATTGACCGCAACTACGTGCAGAGCAAGCTTGGCTCAGTAATTAAAGACGATGACTTGTCCCGGTATATCTTGTAATTTCGCCGCGGCTTCAGGGGGGTATTTGTGAATGCGTACACTATTGGAAAAGTGCCGGTTGATCAGCAAAATGATTCAAAAAGCTCAGGGACATCCTGTGGACTTTGAAGAAATGGCCCGGGTGTTAAGCGACAACATTGACTGTAATTGCTACATCGTGGGACGCAGGGGAAAACTCCTGGGGTACCACTTCATGAAGGATTTTGTTTGCGGTATCATGGAAGAAATTGTGGTTCATTCCGAGCGTTTTCCGGAAAGTTATCTTGAGGGCCTGATGCGGGGCAATGAAACCAGGGCTAACCTTACTCAGCCGGGCAATACGTGTGTTTTTAGCACGGAAGAGGGGTGCGGTTTTAACAACAAGATATCTACCATCGTTCCCATCATGGGCGGCGGTGACAGGGTTGGTACCCTTATCCTGGCCAAATTCAACAAGGATTTTTCTGATTCTGACCTGGTTCTGGCGGAATACGGCGCCACCGTGGTTGGCATGGAGATTTTGCGTGTTAAGGCTGAACGGGCTGAGGAAGAGGCCAGGAAAAAGGCCGCAGTCCAGATTGCGGTGGGCACCCTATCTTATTCCGAATTGGAGGCCGTCGAACACATTTTTGCGGAACTTGGAGGCAGCGAGGGCCTGTTGGTGGCCAGCAAAATAGCCGACCGGGTTGGCATCACCCGTTCTGTTATCGTCAATGCGCTGCGGAAATTTGAGTCAGCCGGGGTTATCGAATCCAAGTCGTTAGGTATGAAGGGGACTTATATCCGGGTGCTAAACGAGTATTTGTTGGAAGAATTGGATAAACTCAGGGTTAAAGCGTGAACTACTCTCCATTAAAATGGAGAGCTTCAAGATTCTAGGCGACGAATGAACACCCGCCAAACCTGTACATCTTTGGCGTGCCCAACACCACTACTGGTTGCTCGTTAAGAGTTTCCAGATACT
>JAJZPO010000071.1 GCA_021811155.1 Bacillota bacterium
CAGGGTTTTGGAACTGGTGGTTGCAAAATATTAGTTTTGTTGTAATGCCCACTGCACCATGGTATAATATGTAATATTGGCGACTTCCCTGGTTGTCCAGGGCTGGCTTCTGTCACAGTAAAGAGGGGAGGACCTTTTTTGAGCAGGCTTTTTAAAAACTTTGCAATCTATATACTTATAGTATTGCTTGCAATTTTGCTCCTTAACTTAACCAAACCCCCGAAACAGCCCGATGAGAAACCCGACTACAATACGTTTAAGAACTATGTGGTGCAAAATCAGGTCAAGTCAGTCAAGATTATAACTGATAAAAATTACTATACGATTTCGGGCACGTTGACCAACGGGAAGAATTTTGAGTTGATCGGTCCTGCCAACGATACAGCTCTCCTGAGCGACTTAAACGACCACAATGTCGCAACCGATTTTAGTCCTCCCCCGGAAGCGCCCTGGTGGACCAGCCTCCTGACTACCATCCTGCCGTTGCTCTTGGTCGTTGGGATTTTCTTCTTCATGATGCAGCAGACCCAGGGCGGCGGCAGCAGGGTCATGCAGTTTGGCAAGAGCAGGGCAAAACTACATACCGACGACAAGAAAAAGGTTACTTTTGAAGATGTGGCCGGTGCGGATGAAGTCAAGGAAGAACTGCAGGAAGTCGTAGAATTCCTGAAACAGCCGAAAAAATTCAGCGAACTTGGAGCGAAAATTCCCAAAGGGGTTCTGCTCTTTGGCCCCCCTGGCACAGGAAAGACTCTGCTGGCCCGGGCGGTTGCAGGTGAGGCCGGTGTCCCCTTCTTCAGCATCAGCGGATCTGATTTTGTTGAGATGTTTGTCGGTGTAGGCGCTTCCAGGGTGAGAGACCTGTTTGAGCAAGCGAAAAAGAATTCACCCTGTATAGTCTTTATCGATGAGATCGATGCTGTTGGCCGTCAGAGAGGGGCAGGCCTGGGTGGCGGGCACGATGAGAGGGAACAAACCCTGAACCAGCTTCTGGTGGAAATGGATGGTTTCAGCGCTAACGAGGGAATTATCATTATCGCCGCAACCAACAGGCCTGATATTTTGGATCCGGCCCTGCTGCGCCCTGGCCGTTTTGACCGCCAGATTGTGGTGGATTCCCCCGATGTCAAAGGGCGCAAGGAGATTTTGGATGTCCACGCAAAGGGTAAGCCCCTGAGTGAAGATGTTGATTTGTCTGTAATTGCCCGGCGCAC
Source organism: Bacillota bacterium (assembly GCA_021811155.1). Classification (GTDB taxonomy): domain Bacteria; phylum Bacillota; class Desulfitobacteriia; order Desulfitobacteriales; family JAJXUE01; genus JAJZPO01. The sequence goes on from JAJZPO010000071.1 coordinate 1,215, forward strand.
TCCCGGTTTCACCGGCGCCGACTTGGCAAACCTGGTGAACGAGGCTGCCCTGCTGTCCGCGCGGAGAGGCCAGAGCAGGGTGACGATGGAGTCCCTGGAGGACTCCATCGAACGGGTGATTGCCGGTCCTGAGAAGAAGAGCAGGATTATCAGCGAGTTTGAAAAGAAACTGGTTTCCTACCACGAAGGGGGTCATGCCCTGGTGGCAGAAATGCTGCCACACACTGATCCTTTGCACAAAGTTTCAATCATTCCGCGGGGAAGAGCGGGAGGGTACACCCTGCTGTTGCCCAAAGAAGACCGGCACTACATGACCAAATCCCAGATGCTCGACCAGATTACAATGTTATTGGGCGGAAGGGTAGCGGAAGCTATCGTGCTTAAGGAAGTGAGCACCGGAGCCTCCAATGACCTGGAGAGGTCTACGGAGCTGGTGCGCAAGATGATCACCGAACTTGGCATGTCCGATGAATTAGGCCCTTTGACCTTTGGGCATAAGCAGGAGCAGGTCTTTTTAGGCCGGGACATTGCCCGGGATAGAAATTACAGTGAGGCAGTGGCCTATGCCATCGATAAAGAAGCCCGCAGGATTATTGATGAATGCTATCAGAAAGCCCAGAATATCATCAAGGAACACATGGATAAGCTGCACGTTATTGCCGAGGCTTTGATGCAAAAGGAAACCCTGGAGGCTCAGGAGTTTGCAGACCTCATGGCCAAGTTCAACTCCGGCGACGCCCCGCAGGAGCCTGCTCCCAGCGAAGCCTGAGTGGGAAAACAAGGCATAACAAACAAGGCATAATAGGAGGTTAATTTATGGAAAGAACGTTTATCATGATCAAGCCTGATGGAGTACAGCGCAACCTTACCGGCGCAATCATCTCGCGCTTTGAGAAAAAAGGTTATAAGCTGGTAGGGATGAAGCTCTTACAAATATCCAGGGACCTGGCGGAGAAGCATTACGCAGAGCATGTGGGCAAGCCCTTTTTCGAAGGTACAGTAAGTTACATCACATCCAGCCCGGTGGTGGCTATGGTGTGGGAAGGCAAAAATGTGGTCGCTGGGGCCAGGGAGATGATGGGGGCAACCAACCCTAACAATGCCGCCGCTGGAACCGTCCGGGGTACTTACGGCCTGGACATCAGCCGTAACGTAATCCATGGCTCTGATTCAACGGCCAGCGCTGAAAGAGAGATTGCTTTGTACTTTACCCCTGGCGAGTTGACTGATTACAGCAAAGATGTTGACCGCTGGCTAAGCGAGTAAACAAGAAGGAAACACCTTGCTGACAAGGTGTTTTTTCTTCAATGCTGATGCGGAAATTCAAGGGGAATTGGGGGCCTTTGGAGGGGAATGAAAGGATGGCCAAAAGTAAGAGATGGACGGTACTGGTTACCCTTTGTTCCCTGCTTGTGGGAATCCTGCTCATGTTTCAATTAAAGGCCCAGGCCGACAAACCAACTCTTATGGGATCGGACAATGTGGTGGCAGCCTTGGCTCCTTACACTTCCCAAATTGAACAACTGCAGGGTGAAAATGACAAGCTGCAGGCAGAGCTAAACCAGTACATGAAAGGGGCAGAGGCCTCCCAAGTGGCAAGCCAGAGGTTGAAGCGAGCCCGGTTGCTGGCGGGCCTCACACCGGTTGAAGGACCTGGTCTGGAGATTACGCTTGATGACAGCAAACAGGCCATTAACCCTGACTATAAAGATGAGGTCGACAAGTATATAATTCATGAACAGTATTTGCGCGCCCTGGTAAATGCCTTGTGGAATTCAGGCGCGGAGGCTATTGCGATAAACGATCAACGCCTTACGGCCAACTCCGGGATCTACTGTACCGGGACAGTAATTACGATTAACGATGAAGTTGAAACTCCGCCTTACACCATTAAAGCCATTGGTGACAGTGAAAAGATGTCAAAAAGCGTTGAAGTTGTGGAGAAGATTGTCTACAGCTTGGACGAGTTAGTTCAGCAATTCGGCATAACCTATAAGGAAGATACTGTCAAAAACTTGCGTTTGCCTGCCGGCAGGCTGCCAGACTATAAGTTTGCCACCCCGACAAAGGAGGGTTCCTAGGTGAGATTGCTCAAACATGGAAAATGGGCTCTTCCTGCCTTTCTGGCGGCGATTGCTCTGGGCATACTGATCTCGGTTCAATTGCAGATTCAGAAGAAAGTCAATGCGGCCAAGGCTGTGAACGACCAGAAAGTGGCTGCCGTACAGAAACTGGTTGAAAAGGCGGCTCAACAAAAACAACTTTTGCTCAACCAGCAAAAAGAGTTAAAAAAGAAAGTGGATATGTACCGCGATAAACCCGGAGAAGTGAGCCCGGATGTCAAAGCCCAAATTGCCACGATTGGGATTCTGAGCGGCGAGACTCCGGTGGAGGGTCCCGGCATTCATATCGAAATTGACGACCGTAAGGTTTCGGGACCCTATACCCTGACAGACCATCTTTTACAGATAGTAAACATCCTTAAATATGCCGGGGCCGAAGCCATTGAGGTCAACGGGCAGAGGATTGGCGCCCGGTCCTACATATCCTCCTCCGGGCCGACCAGCCCGCTGGTCAACGGTGTCCCGATTTCCCGGGTAGGCGGCACTCACTGGGAAGTAGAGGCGATAGGCAATCAGGAAGTCCTGAAAAGTTATGTGCAGACAGTGATCGACCCCTATACAAGCACATTTCCTGATTTGTCGGTAATCGTGACAGCTCAATTGGTTCAGATACCTGGATTGAAGACCTTGGAGGACTTTACCTTTGCAAAGCCGGTTCAATAATTGCAGCGGGGACACCCCGCTTTTTTATTTATTTACAATTTTGCAGAATAATTAAAAGTTTATTAATTTCTGGTAAGAGAAATTTTATAATATTTTTTAAGTCAAAGAAGGATAAAAAAATCCCGGGGAGAATACTATAAAAATACTTTAGCTTAGAGAGAAGGTAGTGAGAAGCATTGAAAACAGACATCGAAATTGCACAAGAAGCAAAAATGAATCCAATAATGGAGGTTGCCCAGGGTCTTGATATTCCTGAAGACGAGGTAGAATTGTACGGCAAGTATAAGGCCAAGATTTCCCTCGCCGCCTGGGAGCGGCTTAAGGATAAACCCGATGGCAAATTGATTCTGGTCACAGCTATCAACCCAACTGCCGCAGGTGAAGGCAAGTCTACCACAACCGTTGGCCTGGGTGATTCCCTCAACAGGCTGGGTAAAAAAGCCATGATTGCGCTGCGTGAACCCTCTTTGGGACCATGCTTCGGGATCAAGGGCGGGGCCGCCGGGGGCGGTTACGCTCAGATCGTGCCGATGGAGGATATCAACCTCCATTTCACCGGCGACTTCCACGCCATTACTACGGCGCACAACCTGCTGGCTGCGATGCTGGACAACAGCCTGCAGCAAGGCAACCCCTTAAACATTGACCCGCGTCAGATTGTACTGCGCCGGGTTCTGGACATGAACGACCGGGCTCTGCGCAAGACGGTGATCGGTCTTGGCGGACGCACCGAGGGTGTACCGCGGGAGAGCGGCTTTGATATCACAGTCGCCTCGGAAGTAATGGCCTGCATGTGCCTGGCCAGTGATTTGATGGACCTGAAGGAGCGTTTCGCCCGCATCGTTGTGGCTTATACCTATGACGGCAAGCCTGTCACCGCGAAAGACCTGGAAGCTCATGGAGCCATGGCTCTCTTGATGAAAGATGCAATTAAGCCTAACCTGGTTCAGACCTTGGAGAACACGCCTGCCTTCGTGCATGGCGGACCCTTCGCCAACATCGCCCACGGCTGCAACAGCATCATGGCCACTAAACTTGGTCTCAAGCTGGCTGACTACGTGGTTACTGAGGCCGGTTTCGGCGCCGACCTGGGTGCAGAGAAGTTCTATGACCTGAAGTGCCGCTTTGCCGGGCTGACGCCTGCAGTGACTGTAATCGTCGCCACTGTGCGGGCCCTCAAGCTGAACGGCGGTCAGGCCAAAAACGACTTGGGTACCCCGAACCTGGAAGCTCTGGGCAAAGGCATTGCCAACCTGGAGAAACACATCGAAAACGTCGCCAAGTTTGGCGTGCCGGCGGTCGTAGCCATCAACCGTTTCCCCACTGATACGGAGGAAGAGCTGGAGTTTGTCAGAAGCCGCTGTCAGGAACTGGGGGCCGAAGTTGCCCTGTCAGAAGTATGGGCCAAGGGAAGCGCCGGCGGGGAAGAGCTCGCCCAAACTGTGCTCAATTCCCTGGAAAACAGACCTTCCCGGTTTAAGCTTTTGTACGAACTTGAGCCGCCTATCAAGGATAAAATCAATAAGATTGCCACAGAAGTTTACGGCGCTGACGGCGTAATGTTTACTAAAGAAGCTGAAAATGCGATTCAAAAATATACCGATTTGGGGTATGGCCAGCTGCCAATTTGTATGGCCAAGACCCAGTATTCTCTTTCCGATGACCCCAACCTTCTGGGCAGGCCAACCAACTTCAACATTACTGTCCGGGAGGTGCGGCTGTCTGCGGGGGCCGGCTTCCTGGTAGCAATCACCGGAGCGATTATGACAATGCCTGGATTGCCTAAACGCCCGGCAGCATGCAACATGGACATCGATGACACAGGAAAGATTAAAGGTTTGTTCTAAGTAAAGTTAAGGGACCCCAGGATATTGTCCTGGGGTCCTGTTTATTCTATAAAGGTGGGAGAAAATGCACAGGGTCAGAAAGATTATTGCTGACGCCCAATACCAGGACTATCTGGCACGGACTGCTGAAGCAGAAAAGGAAAGGATATACTGCAAGCACGATTATCAGCACGCCCTTTATGTGGCCCGGATTTCCTGCCTGATAGCCCTGGAAAGCCGGCGCTTTGAACTTAAGCCTCTGGTTTACGCTGCGGGGTTGTTGCATGACATCGGCCGCTGGGTTGAATATGCCACCGGTGAGGACCACTGTCAAGCGGCCTCCCCGTTGGCGGAGCCTCTTTTGTTCAGGGCGGGATTCAGCCGGGAGGAAACCGATGTTATAATAGAAGGAATAGTGCAGCACCGCTCGCCGCAGGGTTCAAAGATCGGAGAATGGTTGGCCCGGGCGGATGATTTGAGCCGGGACTGTTACGGCTGCCAGGGCAGGCCCAGCTGCTATAAGGCTCAACAAATGTTGAGGCTGCACCGGTCGTTAGAGTTGTAGGAGGAAAAACAATGCAGGATTTTGTGGCCAGGGTATTGGAACTTAAGACTGAGGCAGAGGCGAAAAAGGCTTTGGCCAGAATCGGACCCGATCCGGGAGGCTTGGCGGTGATGGCGCCAAAAGCCATGCACCGGGTAATAAAGGTGGAACATATTCCGGTTCAGGCCGCACAGATTTTGAAGCAGGAAATGTTGGCCAAGGGCGGAGAGGCGGCTGTACACCGTGGGGTTATTGGCTGTTCCGTGGAAGCCTGTGACGTTCTGCTGATGGGGACCAAGCGACAGTACAGCTTGCTCTGCAGGAAACTGATGGTTCAGCCTTTTAAACTGAAACAGATTGCCCAGGCTGTGCTGAAATGCCTGGAAAACTACCCGGAAACCAGGTTCGAGGGCTTGAATTGCCGGGGATACAATCTTCCTTTAGGTAAACAGACCCTGGTGATGGGGATATTAAATGTGACGCCTGATTCATTTTCTGATGGGGGCAGGTTTTTTGACCGGTCAAAGGCTGTGGAGCATGCCTTGCAGATGGTTGAGCAAGGAGCGGATATCATCGATATCGGCGGTGAGTCCACTCGTCCGTCCTACACCACTGTCTCGGCTGAAACAGAAATGGAGAGGGTCCTGCCGGTGCTGGAAGCACTGCTGCCCTACCTAAAAGTTCCGATTTCGATTGATACCTACAAAGCCAGGACCGCTGAGGCGGCTTTAAAAGCCGGCGCCCATATGATCAACGATATCTGGGGATTGCAGGCCGACCCCGACATGGCCAGAGTGGTGGCCGGGTATGATGTGCCGGTAATCATTATGCACAATCAGGACGGAACTGAATATGAAGACATGATTGGCAAGATGTTTGAATTCTTTGCCCGCAGCCTGGAACTGGCTCATGCGGCAGGAATTAAGGATGAGAACATTATCCTCGATCCGGGCATCGGTTTTGGCAAGACCACAGAGCAGAACCTGCAGGTGATGGCCAGGCTGGGGGAGTTTAAGTCCCTGGGCTATCCAATTTTGCTGGGCACGTCGCGCAAATCCATGATCGGCAATACACTGGGACTGCCCTCCCATGAAAGGGTGGAGGGCACAGGGGCCACGGTGGCTTTGGGTATTGCTTATGGCACGGATATTGTCAGGGTGCACGATGTGAAGGAAATGAAACGGATCTGCCAAATGAGCGATGCAATCGTTCGGGGCCAGCGGGGCGAAGGCTATGCTGGATAAGATTCTCCTTGCAGGCATGAAGTTTTGGGGCTTTCACGGGGTACTAGAGGCTGAGCAGGCCTTAGGCCAGGTATTTATCATCGACCTTGAGTTAAGGGGAGATTTCGGCCCGGCGGGAATGCAAGACGATTTGGAGCGGGCAGTCAACTATGCGGATGTTTACCAAAGGGTGAAGGACATAGTTGAGGGAGAGCGTTACCGGTTGATCGAGGCCTTGGCGGAGAGGCTTGCGTCTAAGATCCTGGCAGAATTTGAGATCCGCGAAGCGCTGGTCAGAGTGAACAAGCCCCATGCGCCCATCCCTGGTCAATTTGACAATGTGGCAGTGGAGATAGTGAGGGAAAAGGCTCATGCCGGCTAAGCTTGTTACTGCTTACGTTAGTATTGGTTCAAACATCGGGGATAAGGAGAAAAACCTGATTTCAGCCCTTAAGAGTCTTGGCAGCATGCCTGGAACCAAGCTTGTGGCAGCATCAGCTCTCTACTGCTCCGCTCCGGTGGGGTTTTTGGCCCAGGATGACTTTCTTAACGCGGTAGTGCAGGTAGAAACGAGCCTGGGTCCTGTGGAATTATTGCACGGGCTGCAGCAGATCGAGGAAAAAATGGGCAGGGTGAGGACGCTGCGCTGGGGGCCGAGGGTAATCGATTTGGATATCATTTTATATGACGAAGCAAATATTGACCTGCCTGAACTTCAGATACCCCATCCCAGGATGACAGAAAGAGCTTTTGTTTTAGTTCCTTTGGCCGAGTTGCAGCCTGAAATGTTAATTTCAAGCATACCCATTGCTGCCTTGGTAAAAGAAACCCTCGCACAGAAAATTTTCTTGTTTAAACAGAAATGGTTTGATACACTTGATTTAACGGGTAGTATCTAATTTGGAACTACACCGCTGTAAGTGGAAAAAAATTGTACAGCACTTTTTGCCGCTTGGATCCGAAGGACTGAGACGGGTTTTGGAGTGTCTTTTTGCCTCCTGCTGCCCGCAGGAGGCTTTTTATATACCTCAGGAAAGTATATACTCGGCAACTTTTGCCGAGCATATCGAACACGGGCACTGAAATGCGCGCGCTGAGGAAAAACGAAGCGCGCATTTCTTGTTCGATTCAAGCGGGAATTCTGGCTGAGGAGGGAGACAGGGTGAAGGTAGGAGTGATCGGAGCCGGTACCGTGGGCAGTACTGTGGCAATTAAGCTCCATGCCAAGGGGCACGAAATTGCGGGTGTAAACAGCCGCAGGGAGAGCAGCGCCGCGCACCTGGCGAAAAGGGTGAACTCCCAGGCTCTAACCGCACAGCGGGTAATTGAGGAGAGCGAAATAATCCTGATTGCAACTCCAGACCGGGTTATAGCTCCCCTGGTAAGGGAATTGTCTGCATTTTTCCGTCCGGGCCAGACAGCAATTCATTTCAGCGGCTCCCTCCCGTCCTCGGTCATGGCCCCAGCCAGGCTTCAGGGGGCCAAAGTCCTTTCGGTTCACCCCCTGCAGTCCTTCGCCAGTGTGGAGGTAGCTCTGGAGAGCTTGCAGGGAACCCATTTTGCTGTCGAAGGGGATGACCCGGAGCTGGGCCTTAAACTGGTACAGGACCTGGGGGGGATACCTCACTTGTACCAGGCTGAGCGGAAGACTCTGTACCACGCAGGAGCCTGTGTGGCGTCAAATTACCTGGTGGTGTTGGCGGAGATCGCTGTGAGACTGCTGGAAGGTGCAGGGTTTAGCAGAGAGGATGCCCTGGAATCCCTGCGGCCTTTGATGCAGGGCACTCTGACTAATTTGGCAAAGGTGGGGCTCCCGGCGGCTTTAACAGGCCCTATCGCCCGGGGGGACCATCCGGTTGTGGCGGGACATTTGAACGAGATGCCCGCTCACATCAGCGAAATCTACAGTCAGTTGGGCCTCTGGGCTGTTGACATTGCCGAGGCTAAAGGCGGTTTGGCAGGAGAAAATAAAGAAGCATTGCTAAAAATGTTCGGTGAATTCAAGTCGGAATCGCGCAGAACAACCGGACGGAAGATGAGGAGAACCTCTTGAGAGAAAAATATAAAGGTAATTGAAGGAGGAGACAGAGATGAAAAGGTTTAATACCAGCGACTTTAGCGCCAAAAAACAAGCGGGACAGAGAATAACCATGCTCACCGCCTATGATTACGCCACTGCGCGCACCATGGATGAAGCAGGGATTGATTCAATTTTGGTCGGGGATTCTCTGGGGAACGTTGTGTTGGGCTATGAAACCACTATCCCTGTCACTTTAGACGATATGCTTCACCATACCAAAGCTGTAGCCAGGGGCGCCAGACATGCCCTGGTGATCGGGGATATGCCCTTTCTGACTTACCATACCGGCGCTGCTGACGCCTTGCGCAACGCCGGCAGATTCTTGCAGGAGGCAGGGGCTCAGGCGGTTAAGCTTGAGGGAGGCAAAGAGAGAGCTGAGGTAGTAAGGACCCTGGTGGAGGCCGGTATTCCTGTCGTGGGGCACCTGGGACTTACGCCGCAATCCGTGCTCCAATTGGGCGGTTTTAAGGTTCAGGGGAAAACAGAAGAGGCGGCAAACAAATTAATCGAGGATGCGTTGGCGCTGCAGGATGCGGGTGTGTTTGCGATCGTTCTGGAACTTATCCCGGCACCCCTGGCTGAAACTGTTACTGGAAAGTTAAAGGTGCCAACGATTGGGATTGGAGCCGGATTGGGCTGTGACGGCCAGGTGCTGGTGAGCCACGACTTGTTGGGAATTAACGGCACAAAGGTTCCGAAGTTCGTTAAGCAGTACTGCAATTTCCAGGAGCAGATGCTGGAAGCCTTCAGAGCTTTTAAGCATGATGTGGAGCAAGGGGCTTTTCCCGCCCGAGAGCATTCGTTTGGATTAGCAGAAAATCAGGAAGTGGCCAAACTCTACTAGGCAGATAAATGGGAGTGGAAAACGACAGTGGAGATTATCAAGACAATCGGCGAAATCCGAGCAGCGGTGCGGAAGGCCCGGCTTGAAGGAGGCGCGATCGGGCTCGTTCCGACTATGGGGTATCTGCATCAAGGCCATTTAAGCCTGATCAGCCGGGCGAGGCATGCAAATGAACTGGTAGTGGTCAGCATCTTTGTCAACCCGCTGCAATTTGGCCCCAAAGAAGACTATGCCAGTTACCCCAGGGATTTGGAGCGGGACAGCGCACTAGCCGCTGAAGCGGGCGCCGATATTATTTTTGCGCCTTCTGTCTCAGAAATGTATCCGGACAAAGCGCTTACCCAGGTGGAGGTAGCCCTTTTAGGCGACTGGCTCTGCGGCCGGTCGAGGCCCGGGCATTTTCGCGGCGTTACTACCGTAGTGAGCAAGCTGTTTAATATTGTGCAGCCTGACAAGGCCTACTTTGGGGAAAAGGACGCCCAGCAGCTGGCTATTATCAAGCAAATGGTTGCGGATTTGAACTTTCCGGTAGAGATTGTGCCTGTTCCCATTGTCAGGGAAGAAGACGGGCTGGCCATGAGTTCGCGCAACGTCTACCTCTCTGCTCAGGAAAGGGCCGATGCCCTGGTCTTGAACCGGGCTCTGCAGCAGACAAACCGCCTCTTCCGGGCAGGCGAGAGGAGCAGCTCCAAGCTTAGACAAGAAATCTTGCAGATGATTGAGGCTGTACCCGGGGCAAGCGTGGATTATGTGGAAATTTGTGACCGGTCCACCCTGCAGCCAATTGAGAGCATAGATACAGGAGCGCTGGTTGCCGTGGCCGTCAGGTTTGGCAAAACGCGGCTGATCGATAACATAACTTTGGCGGAGGTCTAAAATGTTTCGTCACCTTATGAAGTCAAAAATTCATCGTGCAGTGGTCACCGAGGCTAACCTGAACTATGTTGGCAGCATTACGATTGACGAAGATTTGATGGATGCGGCTGATTTGCTCTGGAATGAAAAGGTCCAGGTGGTCAATAATAACAATGGCGCCCGGCTGGAGACGTATGCAATCCCAGGCCCCAGGGGCTCGGGTGTGATCTGCTTGAACGGTGCCGCGGCCCGGCTGGTGCAGCCGGGAGATGTGGTAATCATTATTTCTTATGGAATTTATGATGGGTCAGAAGCAAGGACTCATGAGCCCAAAGTGGTCTTTGTTGATGAGCATAATCACCTGTCGCAGACGGCAAACCACGAAATCCATGCCACCAGCGGACCTGGGGAATTGTAAACCGCGGATTAAAATATGGTTGACGTTTTGAGGCCGCTGAAATAAAATGGGGGTTAAGCAAGGATGAGAGAAAAAATTTTGGCTCTGCTGTTGGCTAGAGAGGGGGAATTTGTTTCCGGCGAGGAATTGAGCAAGGTCCTGGGCATCTCCCGTGCCGGAGTTTGGAAACACATCAGCCACCTGAGGGAAGAGGGCTACCGCATTGAAAGCCAAACCAGACTTGGCCACCGGCTGGCAAGAAACAGCGGGCCGCTGAACAAGTATGTACTCGGCCATAATCTGGGCACAGCTAAAATAGGCAGGGAATTCGTGGTGCGGCATGAGGTTTCATCCACTAACGAGGTGGCTAAAGAACTGGCCCGTGCCGGAGCTGAGGATGGAACGGCAGTGGTGGCTGAAACGCAAAGCGGGGGCCGGGGAAGGAGAGGAAGACAGTGGCTTTCACCCCAGGGTGGAATCTGGCTGAGCGTAATTCTGCGGCCAGGAGTGGGACTTAAGGACGTAGCGTCGTACACCCTGCTGACAGGTGTCGCTGTCGCGGCTGCCATCAACAAGGTAACGGGGCTGAAGGCAGGAATCAAGTGGCCGAATGACATTCTGATCCGGGACAAAAAAGTAGGCGGTATCCTGGCGGAAGTCTTTGGCGAGTGGCAGGCTGTTGATTTTCTGGTGATTGGCATCGGTGTAAATGCCAATTTGGGGGAGCAGGACCTGCCTCCGGGCGTCATGGCTACTTCCCTGGCCCTGGAAGCTGGACAGCCGGTGCTGCCGGTGGAATTGATTCAGAACATACTGCGTGAACTGGAGCGTCTGGAGCAGCTGCTGCTTGCCGGAAAACTCTCCGAAGTCTTGGCTGAGTGGCGAAGTCTGGCAGTCTGCCTGAACTGTACCGTGGTTGTGAAAGAACATAAGGAAGAGTGGCCGGCAGAGAGTGTTGACATCGCCGCCGATGGCGCACTCATTGTAAAAACTGCTGACAACAGATTGGTAAAGCTCTACTCGGGAGAGGTTTCCCTGCGGGGCCCAGCGGCGATTACCATTTTAACTAGTTTTTTATGCTCTTATTGTAAACCTTTTTTCATCAATTAGCTTACAAATAAGGGAGGATTCGCTTTGAAGACCAGAGAGATAACCCATACTGCTCTTTTTACCGCTCTGACTTGTGCGGCCGCCGTCATTTTCCGTTATGTGCCTGAGGGTATTGTCCCCTTTAGCATATTGCCAATGCTGGTGCTGTTGGCAGGATTTGTTTTGGGACCAAGGCTGGGGGCTTGGTCCATGGGGGTATACGCCTTGTTAGGGCTGATTGGCTTTCCCGTTTTTGCGACTGCGCCTTTCGGTGGAATAATGTATTTGCTTAGCCCGACCTTTGGTTTTATTCTTGGTTATGTACCTGCTGCTTATGCTGTGGGTAAAATAGTCAGATTGAAAAAGGAGCCGGGAATAATCCTTTCTGCCGCTGCGGTATTAGCCGGGATTGCCTGTATTTACCTTTTTGGGCTGGTTTACATGTACCTGAACGTCAATTTCTGGCTGGGCAAGCCAATGACAGTATTCAAGGTGGTGGAACTGGGTTTCCTGCCCTACATCGGGCTTGACCTGATCAAGGGGGCAGTCGTGATTGCTTTGAGCCGTGCCCTGAGGAAAAATCTCGCGGCTGCAGGAAGTCCTGTTAGCTAGGCCCTTATCACCCAGCACTGGGCCGGCGCTCCAGGATTGCACTGCAGGAAGTGTTCTGGTAAAATGGAGGAAGTCCGGCTCAGGGGGGGTAGCTTGATGGTTCTGGTATTTGACGTATCCAATACCCATATCGTCATGGGATTGTACAAGGACAAAGAACTGCTCTATCACTGGACGATTTCCACCGATCTTGACAAAACTGCCGATGAGTACGCAGTCTTGATGCACAACTTGTTTCTGTTGAAGGGTACCGGTTTCTCAGAGGTTTCCGCTCTGGTGATCAGTTCCGTAGTTCCTCCGCTGATGCCCGTCTTTCAGGATTTGGGCAGGAAGTATTTTAAGGTGAACCCTTTGATCGTGGGGCCTGGAATTAAAACGGGCGCTTCGATATTATATGACAACCCCAGAGAAGTTGGCGCAGACCGGATAGTCAATGCCGTTGCCGCTTTTGAGCACTACGGCGGACCTTTGATTATTGTCGATTTCGGTACTGCCACGGCATTTTGCGTTATTTCTCCCAGGGGTGAATACTTGGGTGGAGCATTAGCTCCTGGCGTGGAGATTGCGACCGAGGCTTTGTTTCAACGAGCTGCCAAGTTGCCCAGGATCGAACTGGCCAAACCTAAGGCCGTAATAGCCAGAAATACCATAGAAGCGATGCAGTCCGGTATCCTTTACGGTTTCGCGGGTTTGGTAGACGGTGTAGTGAACAGGTTGAAGCAGGAGATAGGACAGCCTGTCAAGGTGATTGCCACGGGCCATATGGTAGAGCTGATTGCGGAACATACTGAGACGATAGATGTTGTGGACCCACTCCTGACCATGGAGGGTTTACGGATAATCTACGAACGCAACAGGCAAAATTAAAGCAGGTGTATGCCTGCCTTTAATTTTACCTCAGGAAAGTATATACTCGGCAACTTTTGCCGAGTATATCGAACACGGGCACTGAAATGCGCGCGCTGAGGAAAAACGAAGCGCGCATTTCTTGTTACAGGGGGAAGGATGCAGTATGCGGCTGGGTGAGTTTGAATTTAATCATCCCGTATGTTCAGCTCCCATGGCCGGGGTCACGGACAAAGCTTTCAGGCTGCTGGCCCGGGAACAGGACTGTGACCTGGTCTGGACCGAGATGATCAGCGCCACAGCCTTGACCTACAATAATGCCAGGACCCGGCAAATTCTTGACATTAGCGGAGAACAACAGCCGGTAGTGGTGCAGATTTTCGGTTCTGATCCAGCTGTCATGGCGAAAGCGGCCAAGTTGGCGGAAGAAGAGGGCGCCAGGATTATTGACATCAATATGGGCTGTCCCGCGCCTAAGATTGTCAAGAACTCTGAAGGATCGGCCCTGTTAAAAGATATCCCCTTGGCCCAAAGAGTGGCCTCAGCCACAGTGGAGGCAGTAAAAGTGCCTGTAACCGTTAAAATACGGCTGGGCTGGGCTGCTTCCAGCCTTGTGGGAGCAGAACTTGCTCAGGCTTTGGAAGGTGTGGGAGTAGCAGCGCTTACTGTCCACGCCAGGACCAGGGAGCAGTTTTATGCGGGAAAAGCAGATTGGAACGCCATTACTGAGATCAAGAACCGGGTCAGCATCCCGGTAATCGGCAACGGAGATATTCGGGACCCTGAAGATGCCAGAGCAATGTTGGCGTTAACGGGTTGTGACGGGGTAATGATAGGGCGTGGTTCCTTGGGAAACCCCTGGATATTTGCCAGAACAACTCATCTGCTGCATACAGGTGAGCTTTTGCCGGAACCTCTGCCTGCCGCCAGGATAAGCATGGCATTGCGGCATCTCTCACTGCTGACAAAAATAAAAGGGGAAAAGGCCGTGCAGGAAATGCGCAAACATGTTGCCTGGTACACCAAGGGCCTGCGGGACGCCGCTAAAATGAGGGATGCGATTATGAAAACCCAAAGCTCGGCTGAAATGAGCCAGGTCCTGCTTCAGTATGGTCAAAGCCTTGGGTTGGAAAACGCATAATCAAACAGGCAAAAACATATGATATTAGCGCCCTTGAGCAGAGAAAATGGGCCAGAACAGTTATGAATAGTACTGAAACATTGTGGGAAAGGTAGTGGGGAGGAACAAGCTTCTCTTGACAATATTTTGTAATGTTATTATAATAACGATTAATGTTGGCATAGGAAGGGTTTGGTAAGCACTGTAGCCGTAAGGTGGTTTACAGTGCTGGCTATTTTAGAGTGATAACAGCCCCGGATAAGTCTTTAAACAGGGTTAGTGAAAAGGGAGCGAGTAAAATGCCGGAAAAAGAAGTTATTTTGACTTTGGAAGGGTTGAAAAAATTAGAAGAGGAATTGGAGCACCTTAAAACTCAACGCAGACGGGAGGTGGCTGAACGAATCAAACAGGCAATAGAATTCGGTGATATTAGTGAGAATTCCGAATATGAAGATGCCAAAAATGAACAAGCATTTATTGAGGGAAGAATTATGACCTTGGAAAAGATGCTTCGGAACGCCAGGGTCATTGATGATAGCGACATTGTAACGGATACAGTGTCGTTGGGCTCGACAGTTGCCTTGAAGGATTTGGACTATGGAGACCAGTTCGAATATACAATCGTGGGTTCAGCCGAAGCAGACCCTACCGCAAACAAGATCTCCAACGAGTCCCCCGTAGGTAAAGCAATTCTGGGGCAGGCCAATGGGAGTATTGTAGAAGTTACGGTTCCAGCAGGTAAGCTGCGGTACCAAATCTTGAACATCCGCAAATAGCTCAGGTAAACTTTTTTATACCTCAGGAAAGTATATACTCGGCAACTTTTGCCGAGTATATCGAACACGGGCACTAAAACGCGCGCGCTGAGGAAAAACGAAGCGCGCGTTTCTTGTACGATGCGAAAAAGTTGCTCCCTCAGGAGCAACTTTATTTCGAATACGGGGGTTTGAGGTCTATGAGCCAGGATAATTTAAGCGAGCAAATGCTGATTCGCAGGGAAAAGCTGGACAAGCTTAGACAACAGGGAATTGAACCGTATGCCGACAGGTATGCCCGCACCCACAGCGCTGAAGAAATTCATTTGGAGTTTGAGGAGTTAAACGGGCAGGAGGTAGCGGTAGCAGGCCGGATTATGGCTAAGCGGGGCCAGGGTAAAGCAGGATTTGCCCATTTACAGGATTTTAGCGGTCAAATTCAAGTCTATGTGAAAGTGGACAATGTCGGTGAAGCAGCCCTTGACCTGTTCAACCGGGCCGATTTGGGGGATATTATCGGGGTAAAAGGAACAGTGTTTAAGACTCAGAAAGGCGAGGTGTCCGTACGGGCCACGAGTATTTCAATGCTGTCCAAATCCCTGCGGCCCTTGCCGGAAAAGTGGCACGGCCTTACCAACGTTGAACTGCGTTATCGGCAGCGCTACCTGGATTTGATCGTCAATCCTGAAGTGAGAAATGTATTTGTAACCCGCAGCAAAATCGTCCGTTCTATGCGAGGGTTTCTTGAGGCTAAAGGTTTTCTGGAGGTTGAGACCCCGACCCTCCACCCGATTGCAGGGGGGGCGGCAGCCAAGCCTTTTCAGACCCATCACAATGCCCTGGATATGGATCTTTTCCTGAGAATTGCGCTGGAACTGCCGCTAAAAAAATTGATCGTAGGCGGGTTTGAAAAGGTATTTGAAATTGGGCGGAACTTCCGTAACGAAGGCATTTCGGTAAAACATAACCCGGAATTTACCATGATGGAGTTGTATCAAGCTTTTGCGGATTACAACGATATTATGGAATTGACGGAACAGATGGTGGCTCACATTGCCCAAGAGGTTTTGGGAACCATGGTTGTGGAATACCAGGGAGAACAGGTTGACTTAGCTCCCCCTTGGCGCAGGCTGCCTATGCTAGAGGGGATAAAGGAGTATGCAGGGGTCGATTTTGCGCAGATTACAAGCGATCAGGAAGCCCGTAATGTGGCAGCCGCAAAAGGACTGGCAGTGGAACAAGATGCTTCCCGCGGCAAGATAATCAATGGATTTTTTGAGGAATTTGTTGAACCGCATCTCATTCAGCCTACCTTTGTTACAGGTCATCCTGTTGAAGTCTCTCCCCTGGCAAAGCGGAACCGCATCAAGCCCGAGTACACTGACAGGTTTGAGGCTTTTATCGTGGGCAGGGAGTTAGCCAATGCCTTTTCCGAACTCAATGATCCCATCGACCAACGGGAAAGGTTTGAGGCCCAGGCGGCAGCGCGCGCGGCAGGAGATGAAGAGGCGCATCCGGTGGACGAGGATTTCCTGAATGCCTTAGAATTCGGCCTGCCTCCCACAGGCGGACTTGGTATCGGCATCGACCGCCTGGTAATGCTGTTAACTGATTCGCCTTCCATTAGAGATGTCATTTTGTTCCCGACCATGAGACCAAGGGAAGATTAAGAAGGTGAACGCGTAACCTGGGTTCACGTCCATTTTTGAGTTTGCCTCGTTGCAGATTGAGGCAGACTTTTTTCTTTTATAATAGGATAGATATTAAGACATCAGTTACCCTCCTTTTTTTCTGTAATTTGCAGATAAACTAAGATTGGCGTAGTATTTTTGATTCAAATTGAATTATTCATCAATAAAGAGCCTTTATACAGGTTTGTCAAAGCATAAACAAGATGATATATTTAGTCACGTTGTCGCACCAATTGAGTTCACAAACTTAATCTTGACTTGAACACCGGGGTGTGTTAAACTAAGAATCCCAAGTGTTGAAGTCTTGGAACCGGTCTTTGAAAACTGAACAGCAGCAAGCGTTTAAATGACCTTAAATTCCGATGAATTTCTTTACTTGAGCAATCAAATTTTTTCAATATTATTGGAGAGTTTGATCCT
>JAJZPO010000072.1 GCA_021811155.1 Bacillota bacterium
CGCTGTTTTCGCATCCTTCCGGTTAATATCACCCCCATTATTACTGTCAAAACCAGTGACCATTGCAATACCGGAGAACAAAAAAGACCCTTACCATCTAAATGGTAAAGGTCTTGCAAACAACAATCGTTGGCAACAAAGCCGGGGATTTTGTCCCGTATTGACGACTTTGCTGTATAGCTACTCCCCTTTAGAACTATTAAGCTTGTAGTTAATTTTATACAACACTTGCCAAGTAGTCAAGTATTGTGCAGAAATAATCCTCACCGGCCCTTGGCAGGGGGGTGCGGGGTAGTTTAATGCAGCAGGGCTTCCCGTGCCCGGTATTTGGCGAGATTGAGAGACTGCCAGGGTATGGCCGGTGCCAGCGCCTGTTTCCTGCGCGCAAGCGCAGTTTGCAGTTGTGCGGCCACCCCCTTGTCCGATGTGGTGTTCATAAAGTCTACCAGCTGCGGTACAGCGTCATAAGAAAGTGTTGTGACATAAGAAATGTCTATAGGGTACCCCTTGTTGAAACGCTCAAGGTTGTTTCTGACAATCAAACTGTCTACATTAATATAATTGACCAAGGTATAGGCAATAATCGATATTACTATATAGGATTTGAGCATGGGCAGGGTTTGGCGCCATATTTTAACTAAGGTGACTACAAACAAAACCGCCAGGTACCCCATGAAAGCATGCGTCAATACTCTCAGATAGGTGAAGCCATATGCCTCTTCATACAAAGACATTCTGAAGTGGGCGGATAACAGCATGATGAAAGTACTTGCCACCAGAACGGTGTTTAGACCTTTTACCACTTTATCAATCCGGCTGCCTGACGCTTTGACAAAATTCATGTTGCCGAGAAGAATCACCAGGTTGATCAAAGTGACCGCCACCAGTTCGAAAAAGCCCTTTCTTGCATATTGGGCGTAGGTAAAATTTTGCGGGAGACCGTAACTCATGCTGCCGAAGAGGTAGGAAAACTGGATCGCGATAAAAAAGGCATAAAGTAGGTCAATCAGAACAAGTATGGTTGTAACAGTGAGCGGATCCAGAAACGCGCCTGATAACTTCAAACTGCCGGAAGCACCGGGTAAGGATCGCTTGGCACGAAACAGGCTCCAAAGATAACTAAATACGAGGCAAGTAACAGTGGTTACAATCAGCAGTCTGGCGACAAATTCGTCGATGCGGATACCTTTAAAAATATTCGGAATTAGGTCGATAAAGTGCCGGAATACATCGTCTGCGGAAGCCAAAAGTGGAACGATGATGATTAAAAGCGGAATCCCAACCAGCAACCCTACCAGTACCCTGCCCGCGACCCCAAACTTCTCTGGCTTTGCCCTGCGTTCCACCAGCTTTGATAACAGCGAAAAAGGCTTGAGGCTGTTGGCCAGGGGGCGGATGAAGACTCCCTGCTGCATATCCAGCAAGAACTGGAGTTCAAACCACTTGTACCGGTTATTAGAAGTTAGAAGCAGGGTATGGGACACCAACAGCAGCGGTATGATCAAAAAATTTAAGGATGCAAAAATCTGGTTAGAATAAAGCAAGTAAGTCAAGGAAAGGGCAAAGATAGGTATACTCAGCAGCCAGGTCCAATCAAGCTTTAAGGTTAGGTTTTGCCGCATCTGCCAGAATAGCGTACCATATAATGCGATTACATAGAGCGGATAGGACGACCCCGGGGCCTTTCCGTGGAAGAGAAAATCAAACAGGAGGCCAAGCATAAGAGAAGCCAGCAATAAATAGATGTTTTCCTTATTCGGAAGACAGTCTTCTTTGCTTTTTTGCAGTTGCATGTCAACTGACTCCATCAGCAGCACCCCCCATGTGTCCGTCCGGCGCATATTCCAAAATATCCCCAGGCTGGCAGTCTAAAGCCTGACAAATGGCCTCCAGGGTAGAAAACCGGATGGCTTTCGCCTTGTTGTTTTTCAAGATCGAAAGGTTTGCCAGCGTAATATCGATTTTTGCTGCTAATTCCGACAGGCCAATCTTTCTTTTTGCCATCATCACGTCCAAGTTGACAACAATACCCATTTCCAGCATCCTTTCCTAGATTGTTAAATCGTTTTCTGCCTTTACCTCTACGGCCTGGCGGAAAACTTCAGCCAGAACCACGGCAAAAAGCCCGGCAATAATAAACACCATGGTAATAATCGCGGTGAGAACTGAATTGTAGAAAAAGATCTTGACTATATAAGCAGCTGCAATGATAAAACAAGACCCTCCGATGCGGTTAAGACTCTTCACATTATCCAGCATAAAAGGGTTTCTTCTGTTCAGGGTTTTGAATATCTTTCTCAGCTCCTGCACCAACCCGAGGCAGACGATTCCCGTTATGTAGAGGAATCCGAGCAAAAAATAATAGTTTTCGCTGCTGGTGCGGTAAATCGCATTCATATACCATTTTAAAGCATAGGGAAGAGTGACGAAGATACCGAGGCCTCCCAGAAAAACCAAATCCAAAATCCGTTTGACAAGACCGGACAACCCTTTTTCACCCAAGATGACCATGAATACCGAGTCCTCCTTTATACATTCTCCTTTGATACCAGTATAAGACAGCTCCACTCAACTTTCAATAAATATTTATCGAATAACAATAAAGATTTATTGAGATATGGTTTTGGCCCGGGAAGGGCGGCAGAAGCAAAGCCCATTGGCTTTGAGCAATGGGCTTTCTAATCCACTTGCTATGGCCCTAACCGCCGCTTCTTTCTTGCTGCGATTGGATAGCCCGTTTGACTTAGCTTAACTTTTCCCCTGAAGACCCGGTAAACGTACACGGTGTAAAATAACACCAAGGGTAAACCCATTAAGGCGATAATCAGTATTGCTTTTAGGGCCAAGGGTGAAGATGCTGCATTGTAGATGGTCAGGCTCAGGGTTGGATTCCTGGCAGGCACAAGCCTGGGAAAAAGACCTGCTGCCAGTGTAAGTATGAGTCCGGCGGCAGCCAGAGAAGAACCAAGAAAAGCCGGCCCGTATTTTCCCAGCCTGATTGCAGCCAAGCAGAGAACCAGTCCCAATAAGGCGAATCCAGGAATTGCGTAGAGTAAAGGGTAAGTCCGGTAATTCAAAGTCATGCCCGGGTTGGTATGCCAGGTATAGATGGTGGCTAAGAAGAGCAAGGCTAATAGTCCTTCCCAAAGCGGTTTGGCCAGGTTCAAGGCCCGCTGCCACACGGGGCCTTCTGTTTTGAGCAGGGTCCAGGTGATGCCTTGCAGCAGAAAAAGAAACAAACCCACAACTCCAAACAGTAGAGCGTAGGGGTTAAGCAATCCAAAAAAAGTACCTGTATAGTTGTAGGCCCCGTTTAAGGGTATTCCAGCGGTAATGTTGCCTACAACCACACCAAGCAAAAGGGCTGGGATAAAGCTCCCGCTGAAGAAGAGGGCATCAAAGGTCTTCCTCCACTTGAGCGAGTCGGTATGATTCCGGAATTCCACCGCCACCGCTCTAAGGATGAGCCCCAACAGGACCAGTATCATCACCAGGTAAAACCCGCTGAACACGGAGGCGTAGACTATGGGGAAGGCTGCAAATAATGCGGCGGCGCCGGTGATCAACCAGACTTCATTGGCATCCCAGACAGGGCTGATGGAAGCAATCAACAACCGCTTTTCCCGGTCGTTCTTCGCTAAAAGATAATATAGCGAGCCTACGCCCAGGTCGAACCCGTCCAACACCGCATAAGCGACGATTAGTATTCCCACCAGCAGAAACCAGACAGTGTTTAGGTCCATCGATGTAACCTCCCGCGCGCTTATCCCTGGGCCATAGCTTTGGAGATTTCCCGTTTAAGGAGATAAATCACGAAGGCAAGCAGCAAGATGTAGAGGAGTGTAATCACGGCAACGGTGAGCAAGACATAACCCATTGGCAGTGGAGACGCTGCATCGGAGGTCCTGAGGATGCCGTACACCGCCCAAGGCTGTCGTCCCAACTCGGCGGCTATCCAGCCCAGTTCATTGGCCAAAAACGGCAGGGGAATTGAATAGAGAAAGACCTTGAGCATGGTCCGGTTGGAAGTCAGTTTTTTCTTAAGGAGGAGGTAAAGAGCTGACAGACTCACCACAGCAAGGTATAGCCAAACAATCACCATCAGGTGAAAGGAGAAAAAGGTCGTTAAGATAGGCGGTCGCTGATCCCTGGGAAATTCCTTCAGACCTTTTACCGGAGCATCAATTTCGCCGTGGACAAGCCAGCTTAGAAGACCCGGCACGCCAATTGCCACGATATTTTTCTCTTTAGCCGGGTCTGGAATCCCGGCAATCAGCAAGGGAGCACTGCTTTTAGTTTCCCAGAGGCCTTCAAATGCTGCAAGTTTAGCCGGCTGCGTCAGGGCTACCTGGTTGGCATGCCAATCCGAGGTTGGCAGCTGCAGCAGAGTAGCAGCCACTGCAAAGATAATTCCTAGCCGCATGGAAGCCCTGGCCAGAGCGTTATTTTTGGCCTCAAGCAATAAATATGCGCTTATACCGAGGACAAAAAAAGCCCCTGTCATAAAAGCCGCGTCAAGGGTGTGCCAATACCTTGGCATGGTTGAGGGGTTGAAGACCGCTGCGGCGAAATCAGTGAGTGTTGCCCTGCCGCCCTGGATTTGATAACCTGCCGGAGTTTGCTGCCATGAGTTAGCCACAAGGATCCAAAATGCAGATAAAATTGCTCCCAGGGACACCATGGCTGCAGAAAAAGCGCGCATGCCTGGCGTAAGCTTGTCCCGGCCGAAGATTAGCAGCCCGAAAAATGTTGACTCCAGGAAAAAGGTAAAGATGGCTTCAGCGGCAAGGGGAGCCCCAAAGATATCCCCCACAAACTTGGAGTATTCTGACCAATTGGTGCCGAACTGGAATTCCAAAACAATACCTGAGGCCACTCCAACCGTGAAAACGATTACAAGCAGCTTGCTCCAGAACCTGGCCGCCGCGTCATGGACTGAATTTTTGCTGCGCCAGTTCATAAACTCAAATACCGCAATCATGGTTGCAAGTCCGATTGTCAGGGGTGAAAAAAGGAAATGGAAGAAAGCTGTTATGCCAAACTGCCACCGGGATAGGAGTAGCGTATCCATCTCAAGGCCTCCAGTCGGTAAATATACTGCAATTGCTCGCTTCCTGCAGAAAGATAAACATGTTTTATTATCCCATCAACAGCACGATTACAACCGTCCTGCAAAAATAGCTGCGGCCTAATGGCTTTCTAACCCGCTTTGCAAGTTTTTTAGTCTAAAACTGGGCTTAAATAGATTCAGTCATCATCTGTACCGCCTTTTGTCCAGACAATGGGCTTCATTGTCTTTACCCTTTGGAGTATAGTAGAATATGGCTGCTGCAATAATGTAGTGCAGAGCATAGAGTATAAATTCTTCAGGGGTGATGACGTGGGGCTTTTGAGATGCGGTCACAGGGTTGTAGACTGTAGGGGGCTCATCTTTGACAAAGACGGAACATTGATTGATTCATTGCTGATCTGGCCCAAGCTAATCAGGGTAAGAACAGAAATATTGCAAAGTATGCTCGGGTTGAGCCGGGAAATCAGTGATAAAGTGCAAAGGGTAATGGGATTGGATGAGAGGGGAAGAGTCATACTTCGCAGCCCGATTGTGATTGGCAGCCGGGAACAGACCGCAGCCGCGGTAAATGGGGTGCTGTTTTTGGACACTGGTATCAACTGGGATGAGGGGATGGAAGCTATACTTAGGGCTTTTGCCCAAGCGGATGACGAACTTGGCCTGGAAGCTCAGGCGATCCCGGTACCTGGAATCAAGGAAGCATTAGGACAATTGGCTGCGGCAGGATTCAAAATCGCCGTTGCGACCAATGACAGCCTGGAGAGAACAAAACGCTTGTTGCATTACGCCGGAATCGCTGCATATGTCTCGGCTTATGCCTGCCGCGATGAAGTGAAAGAGGGAAAGCCCGCCCCGGACCTGATCAAACTGGCCGCAAACAGGCTGGAGATCAATCTGAATGAATGTGTGATGGTCGGGGATGCGCTGCTTGACATGCAAATGGCCCGGAACGCCGGAAATATCAAGCTTGCAGTTGGAGTCCTAACCGGTGCTTCAGTTGAAGGGGACTTGAAGGACGCGGCAGACGTCATATTACCCAGTGCCAGCAGCCTGTGCCCGGCTGCATATTAGCGAAATCGCACCTTGTGTGTTACAATTTAGCTAATTATTCATAAGGCGGTGTTTTATGGGTCCAATTGATAAATCTGCAGTGCAAGCCGCTCTGGACCGGTTTCTTAACCGTGAAGTATACCTCCATTTGGAGACAACTAACGGGGCATATGCAGTACACTTTCATGAGAGCAAAATGACTGTTGGGGCATATATCCGCAATGGGCGCATTTCATTCAGCCGGGGGCTAATTGCCGGCGATGGCCCGTACAGGGTCGGGCTTAAGCTGGAACTTGGCTGGGTTTACGCTGAGGGTTTGACGGACTTCGAGGTGGATAAAGAAGATCGCTTGCTGCTTGCCGGGCATGATGAAATGGGCCGGCTGGCCGTAGCGCTGGAACTCAGTGCTTCTCCGTTTGAAATATAGCTGCAGGCCCTGCAGGATTTGGCGGGTTCTGGCTGCAAAATTTGGCTTGGCAGGAGAGAAAAAACTTATGGAGCGACATGTATTGGTGGTTTTGCCCCATCCAGACGATGAGACGTTTGGCTGTGGAGGAACCATCGCGTTATTTGCACGATCCGGTGTGCCTGTTACATATGTTTGCGGCACTTTGGGCGAAATGGGGCGAAATATGGGGAAGCCCTTTTTTGCCACGCGGGAGTCACTGCCCCATGTCAGGGAGGCGGAGCTGGCTGAGGCCTGCGAGGTCCTTGGCATTAAACAGCTAATCAAACTCGGCCTGCGCGACAAGACTATCGAGTTTGAGGACCCGGAAAGAGTGGCTGACAGGCTTGAACAAATCATGCGGGAGATCCGGCCATCCCTGGTAATCACTCACTATCCGGGCTATGCGGTGCACCCGGACCACAATGCCTTTGGCGCAATCACTATGCGTGCCGTTGCGCGGCTCGCACAGAATGAGCGCCCGAAGGTATGGGCCCATGGCTTTGCCAACCTGGCCCAGGCTGACCTAGGCCCGCAGGATATTGTAAACGATATCTCAGAGGTGGCTGAGATAAAGCTGGCCGCAGTTCGGGCCCACGGTTCCCAGTCACAAGTGATGATTTTCCGTGGCGGGGGCAATCAAAACGCCATGCCGGAAGACCTGGTTAACCGCTTTCTCAAGCGTGAGTCGTTCTGGACCTACCGCTTTTAGTAATCCCGTTTCACAGGCAAAATGAGAGCCGGTCCTTCATCCCAAATGGGGAAGAACCGGCTTTTGTGATTTTTGTAGGTCTTTAAACGCAAAGGCCAGGTGGTCCGGGATTTGTTCCTGCCATTCTCTAAGCCGAATTAATGCATAAGTTGCGGTAAGACAAAAGCCATCTTCTACCGACTTTGGGACGGAGAAGATGGCTTTTGCCATCCGTGCCTCACGCGTCAAGGGGGTTGAGGCCGTAGGGCATTTGGATACACTCGCGTTCAAAGCTCACCACAACGTCTCTCGGCTGGGCTGCCCCCATTTCAACCGCAATAGCTTTAACGACCACGGACGGTACGGGACAGTCATTGTGCGGGATATGGCGGTTGGCAGCCACAAAAACCGCGCAATCAATCCAGGCTGTACAGACCTGGCGATAATCCACTTCGCTCAGCGCATTGCTTAATGCTTTGAGCATTTCGCAAGGGCTCTGGATTACAACCGACACTGTTGACGGGTTTATTTTGTCAGCCTGCACGATTGCAGAAAATCCACAGTCACCGGCAAAAACTTTTACCCGGGTCATGTCAATTCCCCCCAATCTTTTCCGAAATTGAATAGTTTATTATTCTTTGCTGAAAGACATGGTTACATCTTTGGGAACAGCAGCGCCGATTTCAACCTCGATGGCTTTGATGATGGCCGATGGGACAGGACAGGCCACATGGCTGATACAGGCATTGGCAAGGCGGTAGATCAATGAGTCGCATACCTTGCCAAAAATGCCTTTGCGCCAATCGAGGCTGGTCAGCCCTTCGTTCATTTTCTGCAGCATTTCGCAACCGGAGCCCAGGCGAACCTTGATTTCTTTTTTGCTGATGCTTTCCACAGTGATTAACACCGGGAAACCGCAGGCGCCGGGCTGAACCTTTGCTTTAGTCACCACCCGGTTTTCTCCTTTCGTTGTGGCGCTCCCCGACGGTATGGAAGCGAATCAGTTCTTTACCACTCATAGGAGACCTCAGAGTTCTCGATCAAGGCCAGAATTTGTTCCCTGTACCGCACGAAGGCCGGACTGGTCCTGAGGCGCGGGCGGGGAAGTTCTACAGGGATGTCCGCTTTGACCTGGCCGGGCCGGCTGGACAAAACTACAATCTGGTCTGCCAGGAAGACCGCTTCGTCGATGCTGTGGGTTACAAACATCACGGTTTTTTTGGTTTCCCGCCAGATGCGGGTCAATTCTGCCTGCATTAAGTTGCGGCTCTGGGCGTCGAGCGAGGCGAAAGGTTCGTCCATCAACACCAGACTGGGGTTGTAGGCCAGGGAACGGGCCATGGCCAGCCGCTGGCGCATGCCGCCCGAGAGCTGATTTGGATAATATGCGGCAAATTGCTTTAAGCCAACCAGGGACAGATACTCTTCTGTCAGGTCAGCCAGGACCTTGGGTTTGAAGCCTTGCATTTCGAGGCCGAAGGAAACGTTTTTGCGGGCGGTAAGCCAGGGAAACAAAGCGCCTTCCTGGAACACCATGCCGATTTGGCCGCTGCGGGCGGAGGAGGGGGCGCCGTCAAGCAAAATAGCGCCGCCGGCAGACTTTTCCAAGCCGGCAACCAGCCTGAGCAGGGTGCTTTTGCCGCAACCGCTGGGGCCGGTGATGCAGCAGAATTTGCCTGTCCCGATGTGGAGTGAGACGTGGTCCAGGACCTGGCGCTCCAGATAGAAATGGCTGACGTTGCGGAGGGTTAACGCCACGGCAAAAGCCTCCTCTCCAGCCAGACAATGCCGGCGTTGAGCAGATAGCCAACAATGCCAATAGCGATTATGCCCGAGACGATTTCCGGCGCCCGGCCCCCGGTGCTGTAAGAATCCCAGATGTAAAAGCCGATTCCCATGCGTCCGCCCACAAATTCCGCCGCAACGCAGCACATCCACCCAATCCCGATGCCGATGCGGATGCCGGTTAAAATCGCAGGCAGGGAACCAGGCAGGAGGACCCTGCGCAAGATCTGGCCCGGCGAAGCTCCGCAGCTTTTTGCGGCCTGGATATACGTTGGGTCAATGTTTTTGATACCGTGCAAAGTGTTAACCACAGCCGGGAAAAAGGCCCCGACGAAGACAATAAACGCTTGCACATACCGGGTGGGGCCGGGCAGGCTGCTGAACATCAGGTATGCCAGAGGAATCCAGGCCAAAGGAGGCACGGGCCGGAATATTTCCAGAATGGGGTGCGTCAGCTTCTCCAGGTAGGGGTTTGCTCCAACCAGGACCCCCAAAGGAATGGCCAGGACAAAGGCCGCGCTGCAGCCTTTGACCACTATCCAAAGGCTGGCCCCGGTCAGTTGAAACAGGTTTTTGGCGTAAAGAGTGTCGCCGTAGATCAGCAGCCGCAGAAAAGTTTTCAGGGTATCCTGCGGAGAAGGCAGAGCAAAGAGCTTAAGCTTGACTGTCAACTCCCATAAGCTAACGAAACACACCAGGGAGAGGAGGGGCAGTCCCAGGTCAAGCCAGCGTTTGTTGCGCTTTTTCCTCGGCGGATCTGTCAGTTCGGGCAGCACGGCTTGTTCCAGCATGGTTCAGCCTCCCAGACCTCTTGCTGACGCTTGCATCTTCTGACGCAGAGGACATGTGTAAGACAGAGCCCGGCTTGCAGCCAGGCCGGGCAGGAAATACTCTCGGAATTACTTGATTACCAGTTTCAGGCCTGCCTGCCTGGCTGCCTGGCCCAGGATGAAATATTGAATTGTGCCTACGGCGGGGACCGCAACAGTCTTGCCTGCCAGTTCTTTGACTGTGGTTATGGATGAGTCGCTCTGAACTACGATGGCCGAGCCTTCAGCATTGGCGCCGCCGATGATTCTGATGCCAATGTTGTCATTGACCCGTTTCAAGGTAGCTGGGGCTCCCCCGAGGTATGAAGCGTCAATTTCCCCGTTTTGAAAAGCTTGCATCGCCGCTACTCCGTTCGGGTAAACGCGGTCTGTCAAATTTACGCCCGGTATCAGGCCTGCCTTTTGGTAGTAGCCTTCACGTTCTGCCACGAATTGCGCCAATTCATGCAGATCCTGGCTGAGGTGGCCGAGGCGTACCTTGGCGCTCTGGGGCAAAGGAGCCGGAACCCAATCAGGGTCCTGAGCCAGATGGCTTTTCACCTCGTCGTAGACGGATTTATACATAAAATTAGCAAAGAAAGCCTGGTTGTTGGCAAAGCCAAGATCAGCGCTGGTGCGGGTCAAGAGATGGTTGCCCAGCATATCATCGTAAAACCGGGTAAACTCCGTTGCATTTGGGTATTCCACATACTGGATGTGTTGGAGGGCCTCCTGCACCACCTGGGGGCTCTGGCCTGTAAACTGTTCGGCATAGGTTTCAAGCTTATTCCGGTTTGCCGGGTTACTGATAAAGTCTATGGCTTTGACATTTGCCCACACCAGCGCCTGCAGCACATTTTGGTCAGTCAGGGATGAGGCAGCCGCCAGGACGCAGCAGGGGTGGTTGGGCCAAGTCTGTCCGGACTGGACCAGGTAGCGTCCGGCGCCGCTCTTCACTGCTGCCGCATTGAAGGGTTCCCAGGCGATAAAAGCGTCAATTTCTTTCGCTTTCAGTTGGGTCTGCATACTGGGCGGAGCCACCTGTACTACAAATATTTGATTGGAGGATTGGGCGGAGCTCTGTTTGTCCAGGCTGCAACCAACTGTGCCCACCATAAAGAGCAGGAAAAATGCCACAATGATGCAAATCCTCTTTAACACACTAACCCCTCCGGCGCCATTTTTGCGGGCTGTATTTTTTTACAGTCTCCATCATCGCTTTGGCGTTTTCGAGCGGGGTAACGGGCCAGAGGTCGCAGCTGGGCCAAATGGCATCGACACCGTCCTCCAAACACTTGATGATGGTTTTTTCCACCAATTCCGGTGTGCCTGAACTTAAAACGCCGAAGGAATCAAAGTTGCCAAAAACCAAAGGCTTCTGACCGATTGTCTCCCGGGTCTTGGTTATGTCGTTCTTCTGTTCCACACTGATGGCTGTGTAGCCGCATTCGTTCATGATCTCAACAACGGAGTTGGTGCTGCCGCAGATGTGCAGGATCTTCGCTCCGGATATGGCCTCAGCGATTTTTTTCAGGTGGGGCTGGATCACCTGCCGGAAGGAGCGCGGACTGAGGATATCTGTCGTAGCGCCCATCTCACGCACTGTGATGTAATCGGCG
Source organism: Bacillota bacterium (assembly GCA_021811155.1). Taxonomy (GTDB): domain Bacteria; phylum Bacillota; class Desulfitobacteriia; order Desulfitobacteriales; family JAJXUE01; genus JAJZPO01. Next base: position 11,471 of record JAJZPO010000072.1, read on the forward strand.
CCGGCAGCCTGGTAAAGCTTACAGACCTCGATCTGAAAATCAGCCAGCTTATCCAGCATACTGTTGACTAAGGCTGCTTTTTTGAAAGACAGTTTGAACAAGTCATTCAGATCCATCAGCTGACCGGCCAGGGTAAAGGGCCCGAGCACCCAGGCTCCAATGGCAACATCCTGGCCCACGTCCTGTTTGAGGCGGCGGATGGCTTCGGTCACAACCGGCAGGCGGCCCTTGCCGGCGAAGTCGGTGGGAATAGCCAGATTAGAGATTTCCTCCTCTGAGTGGATCGCCTTTTCCTTGATAGTTGGGTAGAGGAGTTGGTCGACATCTTCATAGGCGTTCATCTGGCAGCCCAGAACTTCCGCTTCCACGCACATGTCATACGGGACCACGGCACATTCGTAGCCGAACAATTTGTAAGAAGTAGCCGCCAGGTCAGCCATTTTCCCGGCATCCTCGTGGCAGTGGGGAAATTTGTAGCCGAGTTGTTCCAGGCCTGTCATGGTAATATTGCCCATACCGCTGAAACAAGGGACCCTGTCCGGGGTCTCGCCGTTTAGGAGAGCCAAAACGCGCTGGCGCGGGGTCATTTCATCCATGGTTTTACCTCCTTCTCAGGACGCGGTTGTGACAAGTTTTTCGGCAAAGGAGTCAAAGAACTTGTAAAGGGGATGCTGCTTGTTTTCCGGCAGTTTTCCGGTCTCGGTATAGACAAAGGTGGCAAGCATCAAGGCGGCGGAGAGTACCGCCGGAAAGATCTTCGGCGCTGAAACGATCGGGCCGTAGAAAATAAGGTCTGACCAAAACATAGCAGAAATGGCCTGGCCGGCGGCGTTGAGACCGGTGAAACCGTCTGACCCGAACATTTCCCGGGCCTCTTTCCACATATAGGTGCCGTTGGAAGAGGCTACACCTGAGGGCCAGCCGAATTCCTCTTTGATCAGCTTGTTCGCCATACAGGAGATGGCGGTGGCAGGAAGGTTCATCACCGAGGTGTCAATCAGGATGCTCTCAAAAGTATTTTCGCCGATGCTCTGCAGCATCTTGCGGCAGGAAGTCAGGCGCCCGCTTGGCTGTTGGTCCTGCTCGTCAAAGGCCTGGACGACTACGTGTTTAATGCCCATTTCTTTCAGCGCCGCTGCTTGAGCGGGGATGTCCTTGTCCCAGGGAGTAATGCTGTTGTAGAGCAGGCGGTGGGCCAATCCGGCCTGGGCCACGTATTTGGCGGACTCCAAGCGGGCTTTCTCCACCCACATGTCGATGCCGAAGGGCATATCGCTGACACTGGCAAAAAAGTCTACATAGGTCTTCATTTCATCGGCTGTAGTGGCTACCATGGCCACCAGAGCCGGAATTCCGGTCTGGGCGGAAAGCTCTTCCTGGCGCTTGATATAGTCCAGAGCCTTAGCCTTGTTGAATTTCCGTTCTTTGCGGCTTTCCAGAATCCTGTCCCCGTTGTGAAACATGGAGGCAATCAACAGGGGGGGATTTTCGCCCGGCTGACCGCCGATCCGAAAATCTCCGAGGTGGCAGACCTTTTGCGGCGTGGCAAGAGTGAACATGCTAATCCTCCTTTGACAAGTTGATAAGCCTGAACTGATAAGCAGCTTCAGAAAAATTAAAAGGGGAGGGGGAGGCAAAAACCATAAGAATTTTTGACCAGGCGACCGGACTAAGCTCTTAACCGATGCCGTTATCCCACTGGGGTTGGGGCAGGTACTCCCAGGATTCGCCATTTTTATACTTGGTGGCGATTTCCACACATTTTGCGGCATATTCAAAGGCATAAGGTATACCCGGGCCGCCGGGAACAAAACCGGCCAGAATCATGCCGATGGAAGCTGCTTCGAAGACTTCTTCAATGGTCGCTCCGGCAGCCACTGCCGGAACAGCGTGGATAATGCAGCGCGGCGAATTGTAGGCGACACCGCCGGCCATGAAGATCAATTCCTTCACCTTACGGGACAAGGCGCCGTCTTCCCACAAGGAGTTATAGAAGTCGGCAAAAGTCTTGCCCGCCTCGGGATTGAGCTGGTTAATGGTCTTAAACATCCGCGGCACAAACTTCATCTTCTCCATCATGTACTCGTTAACTTGTTCGGGAGTCATTTTTTCCTCGGTCAAATCACCCAACTCCTTTTCATTTAGTAATACCTGTCTAAGCCTCTCAAAAGGTTCCTGAAGCTTCGTGCTGACTCCATCACAGCTGCCCCTCCCCCAAAGGCGGCAAAATCTATTGGTACTTGGCGCTATGGGCGGTTGCCACAAACGCCCTGATGTTTTCCATCGGTACCGACGGCGGAATGTCACAGCCCGGCAGGAGGACATAGCCTCCTCCGGCAGCGGCTTCATCAATGTTGGCCTGGGCTGCGCTGCGGACCTCGTCGGGTGTGGCTTGGTTTAAAACGAACACCGGGTTGACATTGCCGGCCACGCACATTTTGTGGCCGATTAGTTGTTTGCAGTTGGCCATGCCGGTCTTATGGTCAATGGCTATCAGGTCGGCTCCCGTGTCCGGGAAAACATCAAGCCGGTCATTGGTATCGCCGCAGATATGGAGGAAGGTCAGGGCGCCGGCGCTTCTGGCCCGGTCGGACAGTTTTTTAAGATAAGGCGAGGCGAACTCAACGAACTGGCGCCGGGATATGAGGTCGCCTGACGCGGTAGCATCGGCCAGGCCCAGGCACTGAATCGAGCCGTTTTCAATCATCGGCTGGTAGAAACGGAAGATCAGTTCAGTGGTAAATTCCAGCACAGCGTGCACAAGCTTTTTCTGTTTGAACATGCCGTGCATCATCCGTTCAACCCCGTAGAACTGAGCGGCGAGGGAGAAGGGGCCCCAGGCGGTGGGAGCCAGGAGATATTCATCGCCGATTTCTTTGGCCACCATCTCCGTAGCCTGCCAGATAGTCTGGATCATGGGGTCCTGGCCCAGACGGTTGAAGTCGAGCCTTTCCAGGTCTTCCAGCGAGTCAACTATGGGCGCCTCCAAATCAGGGGCCCCTACAGGACGGAATTTAATTTTGCCGCCCAAGGCGCCGGCTTGCAGATTGTTGTAGCCTGAGCCGGGAAACACCATGTCGGAGTCTAGTTTACTGGCGGTATCGATGATGAGTTTGGCGTACTCCGCGGGCTTGCCGATAAAATCCTCGAACTTGTGCCCTGAGTTGGCCATGGTCCAGACTCCGCCGCCGTAGATCACTACAGGAACCCTCTCCGGCGTCTCTAGCCGGAATGCTTTTAAAACGGTTTCTTTGCGACTTGCCAATCAAATTCTCTCCCTTCACTCAAACTTGCTTCAATTGGCTTCCTGCTTCTGACTTCTGAGTCTAGCGCTTGGGAATCCGGTCGAGGATGTGCTGAATGTGCGGGAACGGATGCGTGGCATGGGGAAAGGCCATTGCCCTGGCAAAGCGTTCCTGGAAATCAGGTTCCACAGCGGTTTCCACAAAATCCACAAAGTCGGCGGCGTATTGGGCCTCAACTCTCTTGTCCGTGTCCAGCAGGGCCAGTTTGGCCCCATCGCCGGCGGCGTTGCCCACCGCCATGACCCGTTCCAGGTCACAGTCCGGAAACATGCCGATCACCATAGCGCTTTCCTTGTTGATATAGCTGCCAAAGGCTCCGGCCAGGGTAACGCTGTCGACCTGCGCCGCCCCGCGCTTCAGCATCAGGATTTCGGCGCCTACATACAATGCTGCCTTGGCGAGCTGCACAGCCCGCACGTCGCCCTGGGTCATGACAATATCCTTGCCGATAGTTGTTTCGCCGGCCCAGGCCACGACGTATTCCGGTTTACCGTCCTCACCCCTGCGCACCCGGGGAGAAGAGATTGTTTTGCTGAACCGGCCGCTTTTTTCGACGATGCCTGCTTTGAACATTTCCGCGATGGCATCGATGATGCCTGAGCCGCAGATGCCCTTTGCGCTGGGGGGCATGTCCGGCGTGTGCCAGCTATCCTCGCCGATAACCCTGTATTTTGCTTCGCAGGTCTCGGGATCGATCGCGATCTGCTCGATGGCGCCGGGGGCTGCCCGCATGCCAAACTTGATCTGGGCGCCCTCCAAAGCCGGCCCTGTGGCGCAGGAAGTGGAGAGCAAGTGCTCACGGTTGCCAAAATCAATCTCCCCATTGGTGCCGATGTCGATGACCAGCATCATTTCATCCTGTTTGTAAGGCTCCTCGGCGATTAAGACTGCCACGTTGTCGGGCCCGACAAAACCGGCTTCCACGGGCAGGACGTGGACATTGCCGGCCTGGTTGATGTTGATTCCCAGGTCCCTGGCCTTGACGTCAAAAGACCTGCGAATTGCCGGGGCGAACGGCGAACGGCCCATAAACTTAGGCTCTATGTTCAGTAAGATATGGTGCATGACGGTGTTAAAAACCAGGACTGCTTCCACCACATCGTGGGGAACCAGATTCATTTTTTCAGTCATGCGGGAGACCAGGGTGTTGATGCCCTCGGTGATGGCGTCACTCATCCTGCTTAGGCCGCCATCATTCATCATGGCATAAGTAATGCGGGAGAGGACGTCCTCGCCATACCGGACCTGAGGGTTCATCATCGAGTCCCGGGTCAAAACCTCACCGTTTTGCAGGTCGCAGAGGTAGGCCGCCACTGTGGTGGTGCCCACATCAACAGCTACGCCGTAGGTCTTTGCAGCCAATCCTGGCCTCACGTTGATGATTTCCTTGCCCTGCCACACGGTAGCCGTTACCTTCCAGTTGTGATCCCGGATAACACTGGGAAGGTTCACCAGGATGTTGTAGTCGATGCTGAGGCCGTCACTCAGGCCATACTTGTCAATCAAGGCTTGCTTCAAGCGGGCGAAATCATCGCGGTGGTCCTCCAGGGTGGCCGGGACAAGTTCCACATAAAGCTGCTTCACGGCAGGCTTGAACCTGTAAACACGCTCCTTTCCGGTTTCCAGCACGACCTGTTTGGCACCGCGGCTTTCCTCCGGCACAAATATGAGGCAATCGCCCAAAACTTCAGCGGAACAGGCCAAACGGTAATTGTCGTCAAGCTCTTCTTGCGTAAAGAAATCTTTTTCCTCATCGCTGACCGGAGACAGGTGACCGACCCGGGAATCAATATTGAACTTCTCAAAATAACCGGTCTCGATTTTTACCTTGCATTTGCCGCAAACCCTGGCGCTGCCGCAAATCGCTTCAATGTCGACTCCCAATTCCCGGGAGGCCTCCAGCAGTGTACTGCCTGCCTCTACTTTGCCCCTCCTGCCTGAGGGCTGAAAGATTACATTATGCTCCATAAAGCTAGTCCCCCTAGGTGAAGAATTCGGCGCGAAGCTTAAGCGGTCAAATCCTTGAGTGATGCTACCATGTTGATGGCATCTTTGAGGGCGTTATTAGCGTCTTTGGCAAACCCATCGGCGCCCCATTTGTTTGCCAGGTCTTCGTTCACCGGCGCCCCACCGATCATGATCCTGCACTTGGGGTTTCTCTCCTTGACCTTTTTGATGACTTCGGGCATGCCTACCATAGTGGTAGTCATCATTGCCGAGAGGCAAAGCAGTTCAGAGTCTGTGCGCAGCTGCTCCTCGACAAATTTGTCCAACGGCACGTCGCGGCCAAGATCCACCACTTCAAAACCTGCCACATCAAACATCATCTTCACGATGTTCTTGCCGATGTCGTGCACGTCGCCCTGAACTACTCCCATCACCACTGTGCCCTTGAGGTCTCCCTCCTTGCGCTGGATATGGGGTTTCAGGATGTCCAGCCCCGCATAAAGGGCGTCGGCGCACATCAGCATTTCCGGCACAAAATATTCGTGTTCTTCGTAAAGTTCGCCAACTCGCTGCATTCCCGCCACCAGGCCCTCAAAGACAGCCCTATGGGCATCCATGCCGGATTCCACAGCTTCTTTGGCGGCATCTACGGTAACATCTTCATCGTAATTGACGACGCCTTCCTTCAGTCTTGTAATAAGGTCTTGTTCCTGTTCCGCAGTGAGCATTGACAAATCCCCCTTCAAACGTTTATTTTGGAGTTGATGCAACTTTCATGCCAGGATTCTCTGCCAGACAAAAAAGCCGGGATTATACCGCTTTTTCCAGCCTAGGGACTGGGTCAGTAAGAAAAAAGTACTTAGCCAGGGGTAAACAAGGTGGAACAAAACTGTTCCGCTGTAAAATGGATTGCAAGAAGATTCTGAATATTCTGCACTTGGCAATAGCTTGATTTTTCTGGGACTTTACTGCCCGGAAGGGGAGGGAAAACATGGCTGGAACAAGAATGTTCCAGCTGGTGTAAAAATCATCCAGTAAGAACGATTTGAGAGCCTTCAAGAAATGCGCGTTTCGTTTTTCCTCAGCGCGCGCATTTCCCTGCCGAGGCTGAGACATGCATGTTCAGTCTCAGCCTCTCTAGGACTAGGACCGCGCTAGCCCCGGCCTTCCTTTTGGTTTGCGCGGTCCGTCGCAGCACCCCGTGTTCGATATACTCGGCAAAAGTTGCCGAGTATATACTTTCCTCTCTCAATAAATTAACCATATCTCATCTATGCTTCGTTTTTCGCCGTTTTTCAACTTCTGTAAATACAGGTCATATGGTT
>JAJZPO010000073.1 GCA_021811155.1 Bacillota bacterium
CCGATCTCTTATTTTTGGTGGCAATGACCTTATCAACCGGAGCGTTGGGATCGGTGCCACGCACGTAGAAAGGTTTCATGCCGGGTGGGGTCCAAACTCCTTTTTCCTTCAACTGGGCCAGGGTTATACCTGTTGGAGCCAATTGCCGGTTCAGATAATCTTCAATGTCCTGATATGGGAAGTATTGGCCCAGCCCCATTTTCTCGCCGAGTTCTTTATAGATTTGCCAGGCTGGTTTCGTATCGGGGTATACCGGAGGAATCGCAGGCTGGCGCAAAACATACTTGGGAGTCAGGCCGGTCATGTCATACACTTGCTCGTAACGTTCCAGGTAGGTGCATTCCGGCAAAACGACATCGGAATAATAGGCGGCATCAGTCATGTACAAATCACAGGTGACGATTAAATCAAGCTTCTTAATCGCTTCAATCACCCTGTCGCTCTCCGGCATGCTGATAATAGGGTTGAACCTGTGCACCATCCAGCCTTTCACAGGATACGGTTTGCCGTTAAGAATGGCAGCGGGAATTGCGTCGATAGCGCCATCGGCCGCCAGGATCAGCTGGCCCGGGGTGCCTTTGACTCCGGCGCCGTCAATCCGGCCTTTGGCGGGCTTGGGGAAGGGCGGCGTTTTTACGGCGCCGAGGGCTTTGGCATAGCCGGCTTGTTCAGGGAAATTCTTAAGCACGCCTGCTGTTTTGTTCATGAAGTACCCGCCGGGAACCTCGAAGGCTCCGTTCATCATGTTGACAATCATAATCGCCCGGCGCAGCTGGTGGTCATTAGGTGTTAAAGCTGTACGCCAGCCGTAATCAAGTATAGCGTTTGGCTTGGCTTTGGCAAATTCTCTGGTAATCCGCGCGATAGTGTCTTGGGCAATGCCTGTTTCTTTTTCTGCCCAGGCCGGAGTCGTGTCCTTAACTGCCTCCACCCATTTGTCAAAGCCCTCTGTATAGCGGTCGATAAAGCTCTTGTCATACAGATTTTCGGCAATCATGACATTGGCCATCGCCATCACGAAAGCCAGGTCTGACGCTCCTTTGATCGGCAGCCATTCACCCTTTGAGGCGGCGACGCTAAAGCGCGGATCGAGCACGACGAGTTTGGCTCCGTTGCTGATCGCTTTCATTACGGCCCTGGTCTGTGCTACATGAATCCCTTCAAACCAGTTGCGGCCGATTGCGATCAGGTACTTGGTGTTGCCGTAATCCGCTCCCATGGCGCTGGTGCCGAATGTGCTCTCCAAGGCAAAGGAGCGGGTAAGAGGACAGGTTGATTCATGGGAAAATGTATTCGGGCTGCCAATTCCAGCCGCGATAGTACGGAAAAATGCATCATGCGGCCCTTTGCGGCTGGTAAAGACAATAGACTCGCTGCCGTATTTTTGTTGGATATCTTTCACCTTTTCCGCAATGTAGGTGTAAGCTTCATCCCAACTCACTTCTTTGAATTTGCCCGTGCCGCGATCCCCGGTGCGAATCATGGGTTTCTTCAAACGCTGCGGATCATAGAGGAGCGTAGGCGCGGCTTGGCCGCGCGCGCAAATGACACCGCCAAAAGCGGCGTCATTCGGATTGCCGTCAACCTTAACCACTTTGCCGTCTTGGACCTGCACAGCTACCGGACACTGATTGCGACACATTTCACAAGAAGAATGAACCGTTTTCATGACACCGGCCGCCATCAGCGGGCGGGGCTTACCGGGCAAAAAAGTTCCAAGACCGTTCATTGCCGCGAAAGCGCCGCCGGTTGCCAACAGGCTGCCTTTCAGGAACTGTCGTCTGTTCAACAGATACCCCCCTAACATTGAAATTCTTTTCACAAGCCTCTGAGATGATTATACTCGAAAATGAGAATTTTTTCACTAAGTTTTTTGGTTTTTGGCGAAAAATCAAATATTAGCCCCCTTTATGTCGGTCGGTTGTTTAATGTTGCAGTGTAATTGTTAAATCCTAAGCGCCTGTGCATAGAAAAAGCCCAACCCAAAGGGTGGGCCTGAATTTTCCATTATGCAATAAACATACACTAACAAAAAGCCATGAAATAATTTCACGGCTTTTTGTTTCGCTTGCTATTAATTGCTACGACTACCGCAATTATTATTGATTCATATATAATGGCACCTACTCCACAGTAACGCTTTTGGCCAAATTTCTCGGCTTATCCACGTCGCAGCCCCGGGCCAGAGACACGTAGTAAGCCAGCAGCTGCAGCGGGACCACACTCAAAAGTGGCGCCAGGAACTGGTGGGTTCTCGGGATATAGAGCACATAGTCGGCGCTCTTTTTCATCTGATTGTTCCCTTCGAAGACCATCCCGATAACCTTAGCGTCCCGGGCCCGGACCTCCTGGATATTGGACAAGGTCTTCTCAAACAAACTCTCCTGGGTAGCCAGGGCGATGACCGGCACCTTATCCACAATTAAAGCCAGAGTCCCGTGCTTTAATTCTCCCGCGGCATAAGCCTCCGCATGAATATACGAAATTTCCTTTAACTTCAGCGAACCCTCCATTGACACAGCATAGTCCAGACCGCGCCCGATGAAGAAGGCGTCTTCCACATCTGTAAAGGTTTGGCTCAAATCCCGGATAAGGGGCGCCCCGTCCAAAATCCGCTGCACTTTGCCCGGGATGTTTTTAAGTTCTGCGATCAGCTCTTGGGCCAGTTCCTGCCCGACCGTTCCCCGCACCTGGCCCAGATACAGGGCTAGAAGGTACATGGCAGCCAGTTGAGTGATGTAGGCCTTGGTAGATGCAACCGCGATTTCCGGGCCCGCCCAGGTGTAAATGACGTCATCCGCTTCCCGGGAAACCGAGCTCCCTACCACATTGGTAACCGCCAGGACGCGGCAGCCGTTTTTCTTGGCTTCCCGGAGGGCGGCCAGGGTATCGGCCGTTTCACCGGACTGGCTGATGATGACTACCAGTGTCTCGGGAGTAAGTAAGGGGTCGCAGTAGCGGAATTCTGAGGCGATATCGACTTCCACCGGAATCCGCGCCAGCTTCTCGATTACATTCTTGCCAACCATGCCGGCATAGCTGGCTGTACCGCAGGCCACAATGCGGATGTTGCGGATCTTATTGATTTCTTCCGCCGTCATACCGACTTCCCGCAGGATGACATGGGTGTTGTCGGCTGCCAGGCGGCTGCTGATGGTCTCCCTCAGCGCCCTGGGCTGCTCATGAATCTCTTTCAGCATGAAGTGGTCGTAGCCGCCTTTTTCCGCCGCTTCCGCCGACCAGTTGACCTGAAAGACCTGTTTTGGTATCACGTTCCCTTTGCTGTCTGTGATCTTAACCCCCTGCCGGGTGAGAACGGCAACTTCCCCGTCATTCAGGATATAGGTCTTTCGGGTATGGTTCAAAAGGGCCGGAATGTCAGATGCAATAAAATATTCCCCGTCCCCGAGGCCTACCACCAGGGGGCTGTCCTTGCGGGCAGCCACCAGCTTATCCGGTTCGTCCTGGTGCAGGACCACCATGGCATAGGAACCCTTGACCATCCCAAGCACCCGGTGCACCGCTTCTTCCAGGTTGCCGGTATAAAATTCTTCCACTAAATGAGGCAGTACTTCCGTATCAGTCTCAGAACTGAAGGCATGCTCCTGTCCGCTCAGCCACTCTCTCAGCTCCAGATAGTTCTCAATAATCCCGTTGTGCACCACTGCTATTTTGCCGGTGCAGTCTGTATGGGGATGAGAATTGCGGTCGGAGGGCCGGCCGTGGGTAGCCCACCTGGTGTGGCCTATTCCTACCGTGGTCTGGGGCATTTCATCTCCCAGTTTGGATTCCAGGGCAGCCAGCTTGCCCACGCTCTTTTTCACCGTAAGGCTCCCCTCGTCCAGGACTGCAACCCCGGCCGAGTCATAACCGCGGTACTCCAGTTTTTTCAGCCCTTCTACCAATAAGGGCACAGCAGTCTTATCGCCAACGTAACCAACGATTCCACACATCTTGCGAAACTCCACCTCCAAAAAATAGACGCAAAAAACCACAGAGCTTGACGCCTGTGGTTCCGCAAGGCAAAACTTGCCCGGAGATAACAAGTGAAAACACACCAGTCTGGAACAAGCAGTTACAAGACATACCTGCACCTTCCAGCAAACTGGCTTTTATCACCGCATGCTCTTTGTCCCCGGGATTGCTCCCGGTATTTAAAGCATGGTTAACGGTGGTGATACACCGAGGGGCATCCGCCGAAAACTTCGATAAACCCCTTACCTCGTCAACCGCCTTGCGGCGGTTCTGGCGCTTAACCTTATCCTGTTCGGAACCTAAGGCTATTACTAAAATATTGAGTTTTAGCTTTTAATCTTATCTTATCCCTCCTTTTCTCGCATAAGGTCCGGCGAAAAAGGTCACCGGACCTATTATACCACTTGTAAATTTATACACAAGTCATTTCTCAATTATTCTTATTCAGCCACTTGTTTTATTGTGTCTATCACCTGGTCTACCAAATTATGCAATTCAGCCAGATCCGGTCCCTCAGCCATCACCCGCACCAAGGGTTCGGTCCCTGACGGACGCACCAGGACCCGGCCCGTTCCCTCCAGCTTCTCAGAAGCCTCTCTTACAGCCGCTGCAACTTCGTCAGCCTCCATAGCCAGATTTTTGTCCCGCACCCGGATGTTTTTGAGCACCTGGGGCAGGCGGGTCATCTGGGAAGCAAGTTCTGACAGGGGCTTTCCGGTCTCTTTCATCACCCGCAAGAGCTGCAGGGCGGTACATACCCCGTCACCTGTCGTATTGTACTGAAGAAAGATGATGTGGCCTGACTGTTCTCCGCCCAGCATTGCACCTGACTTCAGCATTTCCTCCATGACGTAGCGGTCTCCGACTTTGGTCTCCAGGACCTTTATCCCTGCTCTCCTTAAGGCCAGGTGCAGCCCCATATTGCTCATCACCGTAGCCACGAGAGAATCCTGCGCCAGCTCCCCCTGCCGGTGCAGGAACAGGGCACAGATTACCATGATAAAGTCCCCGTCCACCAGTGTACCCTTTTCATCTGCAGCAATCAGGCGGTCGGCGTCCCCGTCATTGGCCAGTCCCAGATCCGCCCCATGCTCTATAACGGCCTTTTGCAGTTCCTGCGGGTGGGTAGAGCCGCAATCCTTATTGATGTTTACGCCGTCAGGCTCACAGAAGAGAGGAATCACCTCGGCGCCCATTTCTCTGAGCGCCCTGGGCCCCACTTCATAGGCTGCCCCGTTGGCGCAGTCCATGACTATTTTGATTCCTTTCAGGTCGCAGGGGATGGTGGTTTTCAAATAGTTGACATACTGCCCTACCGGGTCTGACACTTCGATTACCCTGCCGACCTCCCCTCCCACGGGTACAGGCCAGGGTCTGTCTTTACCCAGCACCAGCTGTTCTATTTCATCCTCCAGGGCGTCCGGGAGCTTATGACCGCTGGCAGAGAAAAATTTGATGCCGTTGTCTGCAACCGGGTTGTGGGAGGCTGAAATCACCACCCCGGCCGCAGCCCCCAGGCTTCGGGTAAGGTAGGAAATGCCCGGTGTGGGCAGGATGCCAACCTTCAGGACGTCTGCTCCCACAGAGCAGATCCCGGCGATGAGGGATGCTTCCAGCATAGAGCCGGAAATACGTGTATCCCGTCCAATCACAATTCGCGGGTGCTCTGTCTCTTTACTCAAAACAAAAGCTCCCGCCCGGCCGAGGTTAAAGGCAAGTTCGGGGGTCAACTGAGAGTTGGCCATACCCCTAACCCCGTCTGTTCCAAATAGGTGACCCATCTAATTTCTCCTTCCGTCTGGCGCGTAACGTCTAATCAGTGCTTCCGCTACCTTGATGCCGTCCACGGCTGCGCTCATAATCCCGCCGGCATAGCCGGCCCCTTCGCCTGCAGGGTAGAGTCCCGGCAGATTCACCGCCTGCAAGGTTTCATCGCGCGGAATGCGCACAGGGGCGCTGGTCCTGGTTTCCACTCCCGTTAAGACTGAGGGCTCGGAAGTAAAGCCGGATATTTTCCGGTCAAAGTTCATGATAGCCCTGCCCAGCACTTCTCCCACCTCTTTGGGGAGGGCGTGGCGCAGGTTAGTCAGTTCCACTCCCGGCAGGTAGCTCGGCTTAAGCTTGGGTTCAGTGCCGCTTCTGTCTTGTAAGAAGTCCTCTATGGACTGGACCGGGGCGTGGTAGTTCCCGCCGCCAAGCCTAAACGCCTTTCTTTCCCACCGGCGTTGGAATTCTATCCCGCCGAGCGGGTTGGCCGGGTCAAAATCATCAGGGTGAACAGTGACCACCAGGGCGCTGTTGGCAGTACCCGTATCCCGGGCAAATTCACTCATGCCGTTGGTGACCACCATGCCGGCTTCGGAAGCGGCTGCGACAACCGTTCCCCCTGGACACATGCAAAAGGCATATGCGGCGCGCCCGGTTGCTTCATCCTGGTATGCCAGCTGGTAATCAGCCGGACCCAGGCGGGTGTCCCCGGCATGCTCACCGAACTGCATTTCGTTAATAAAGCCCTGCCGGTGCTCTACCCTAAGCCCGATGGCAAAGGATTTTGGTTCCAGGGCCACACCGAGTTCATGCAGCATCCCGTAAGTGTCGCGGGCACTGTGCCCAATGGCCAGAATCACTGCCTGGGCCGGGATTTCCTCTTCTCCATTTATTATGACCCCGGCCACCCTGCCCTGCTCAACGTTTATTCCCGTGAGCTTGGCCCGGAAGCGCACCCTGCCCCCTGCTTCTTCCACCTGGCGCCTCATCCCCTTTACCACCCCGCGCAGCTTATCTGTTCCCACGTGTGGCTTATGCTTGCAGAGAATCTCCGCCGGTGCGCCGTTAGCCACAAAGGTTTCCAGCACCTGGGTAATCCGCCTGTCCTCGATGCGGGTGGTTAGTTTGCCGTCCGAGAAGGTCCCTGCGCCCCCTTCCCCAAACTGGACATTGCACTCCGGGTCCAAGTCGCCCCCCTGCCAGAATTCCCTTACCTTTTTGGTCCTGGTTTCCACCTCGTCCCCCCGTTCCAACAGGAGGGGCTTATAGCCGTAAGAGGCCAGGGTGAGTGCCGCAAAATACCCGGCAGGCCCGGAGCCTACCACTACCGGCGGGTTAGCGAGCCTCATCTCTCCCGGTTTGATTTCCTCCGGCACCCGGCTCGGCGCCGGGCGAAGCGAGGATTTCGCCGCCAGGAAGCGTTTTAACTGGCGCTCGGTCAGTTGAAGCTCTATTTCCAGGTTATACACAAAAGCGAGGGAGAACCTTTTGCGGGCATCCACCGATTCGCGCAGAACTGTGAGCTTCTCTATGGAGCCGCGCTCAATGCCCAATTCCCTGGCCACAAGCTCCGGCAATGGCCTGCCGGCGTTGGCCAGGGAAACCCGAAAACCGTTAAGCAAGAGTTTCATGCAAATTAACCTCGCGCTCTGGACTCTCCCTTTTCTCTCCCTAATTACTGCCCTTTTATATTTACCGTTATTTTGGGCAAGTCCGGCGCGTCAACTCCCGAAGGCAGTTGAGCGAAGACCTGGACGCTCTGCTGCCCCGGGCCGAGGCCTGAGAGGTCTACCCACAGGCTCAGATCCGAAGCTTTAAGCGCATTTACCGTATCCGGAGGCCCTTTTACCGTAACGTCAATGGCGGTGCTGGAGAGTTCCGCCTGCTCATTGGCAGGCAAGTTTTTAACAGTCACAGGCACAGCTTGAATGGTGCGCTCTACCGGCGCCGGACCCAGGCGAACGATGACGCTGATTTTGACTCCGGGCTCAAGGCTTACCCCGGCCGGGAGCCCCAGATTTTCCGGTTTGATATCCACCGCCACATCCTGAGCAGCGCCTGTAATATCCACTACGCCGCCGTTCAGGGCATCAATCCCCTTCAGCTTGTCCGGCGGACCGAAGATTGTCACTGCCGCCGGGGACGAGATTATCTGACTGACCATCAGCCCGGAAGCGGGGTTGCCTTTGGTTGTTGCCTTCACGGGCACAGTGCGGGAAGCTAACTCTTTTTTATATACCGGGATAACCACGCTGACTTCCTGGGGCTGGGATACCACGATGGGCCTGGCAGGGTCCGGGCCGGAAATGGGGTTTCCTGCCGCATCCCGAAACCGTACCGCTGCACTGGTCTGAATGGTGTCCGTGGCGTTGGCAAGATTAACCTCGACAAACACCTGGTTGATCTGGCTCAACTTCTCTTCCGGTCCGCGCACTGTAACGATATTGGGTCGGACAATTGGCTTGCCCGCATCATAGCCGCTGCCCGCCTGGCCCTTGGACTGGGCGGAGACCTCAAAAGCCTTTTCCTTGAGCACGTCCAGGTCAACCGTTACGTTGGATGGCTCAACGCTTAGAACCTTTACCCCTGAAGGAACCGGAACCACCACCGGGTAGCTCTTCTCTCCCTTGACTGCCCCCGAGAGGTCTACATATGCCACCATATCCTTGACCAGGGAAGGGTTTACCGTACCCTGCAGCCTGACCGTGACTGAGCTCAAGAGCGTGCTGGTAACCACCAGGTCGCTGGGCGCCCCTTTTTCCTGGAGTGGAATTACCTGCTGGGCATTTTCTGCGTGCATCTGATTGCTGACCGATAGCCACAGGAGTATTGCCAGAAACACGGAAACCAGTTTATATCCCCAATTTCGGCGCAAGAATTCCACTTTACCACCTCCAGAAAGGAGTTCCTGTCGCAACCTGCCGCGGCTGGAGTTCATGTTCCAAGACCTCCTGCAATTCCTTTTCGTCCAGGTTGCGCCTGATCTGCCCGTCCATTGCCACGGAGATTGAGCCGGTTTCCTCCGAAACCACCAGGGCCAGGGCATCTGACTGCTCCGTCACCCCGATGGCAGCCCGGTGCCTCGTGCCCAGTTCCTTATTCAAGCTTGGGTTCTCTGACAGGGGTAAAAGGCACCCGGCGGCCGCAATCCGGTCGCCATTCACAATTACCGCTCCGTCATGCAGCGGGGCTTTGGGCACAAATATATTGATCAGAAACTCTGATGAAACCACCCCGTCTACCTTAATGCCGGTTTCTATCCACTCCTGGATGCCTGTGACCCGCTCAAACACAATAAGGGCCCCGATCCTGTTTTTCGACAGGACCTGGGAACACCGCACCACTTCGTTTATTACCTGTCCGCTCACCTGCTTGGTCATAAGAAGACCAGACTTGGTAAAAAGCTTTCCCCGTCCAATCTGCTCCAAAGCCCGCCTGAGTTCAGGCTGGAACACTACCGGCAAGGCCACAAACAGCATCTGCCAGACCTTCTGCAGCACCCAGCTGACAGTGATCAGGTTGAAGAAATCGGCCAGATAGGAGATGATGAGCAGGACTGCCAGACCCTTTAACAATTGTACCGCCCTGGTGCCTTTGATCAGCATCAGCAGCCTGTACAGGACAAAGGCCACAACCGCGATGTCAATCAGGTTCATCCATCCCAGGGAGGCGAACTGAGCGCCCACCTGGGACAAAATCTGGTCCAATTTCTTTCACCTCCCCACCGCAAAACTCCAGGATGTTCAAAAGTTTCTACATCGGCTGGCAAAAACCTGCCAGTTATTTCGCATAACCAAAGATTACCTCTAACGGGCGGAGCCTGGCTCCTGTTTTTTCGTCCAGCGGTCAGCGTCCCGCGTATAGTATTTCTCCATGGTCCGCTTGAAGGCGTCCTCCAGGTCGATAGCGAGCGAATTGGCCATGGCAGTGATGATAAACAGGATATCTGCCAGCTCCAGAGCCAGCTCTCCCTCAGGTTCCCCTGGTTTCTTCGGCTTTTGCCCATAGAGGTGGTTTACCTCCCGGGCCAGCTCTCCCACTTCTTCGGTAAGCCTGAGCATCATGGAAGGGGGAGACCAGTACCCTTCTTCGAACCTCGAAATCCACTCGTGCACCGTTATCTGCATTTCCTTTATTTCCACTTTGTTCACCCTTTGTCTATGCTGATAATCCCCATGGCGGCGAGAAGGCCAAAGCAGCCGGCAAGCATCATGTCCCCGAAAGGGGCAGCGCGGTAAAAGCCCAAATCCCGGGCCATTTCCCAACGGGGTCCGGTCAGGACGACAAATTCAAACCCGCCCGGAAAATCAGGGTGAAGGTAAGCCCCATGTCCGCCCATGCCGAACACTTCCTGGTTGGTAATGTCGCCTGTCTGGAGTCTTTTCACCTGCTCCAGCAAAAAGCCGGAATTTATCTGCCCTGTATGGTGCTCAAACAGCCCCAGGACCCGGGTCCCCTTAATAGCCAGTCCCAGAGTGTGGGAGTTCCCGATATTTAAGGCTATTAACCCCTTTTCCCGCCTGGCTGCGGCCACAGGGTCGGAAAGGATGCCCCAGACCGCCGCAGCGCCTGTATCCATCACCTTGCAGCCGGGGGCCAAGTCCCGGAGAGCGCCCATGCGCGTGAAATACTCCGGTGGCCGGTCGTACATAAGGTCCTTAAGCTCCCCTCCCCCGGCAATAAACTCCTGCCAGAAGCGGAACCTGAACTCCCTGTTACTCATGACCACTGTCTCCCCGTGATCCTGTACCGCAACGGCTATGCGTTCGGGCAGTTTAAGCCCAAATTCCTCCAGCACCCTCCCTAGCCCTGGCAGATCCAGGTCGCCTAGCCTTACCTCTGATGTGCCCTGAGGCTGCTCCCTTACCAGTTCTACCCCTAAGGCCTTGACGATTTCCAGGTTGTCATGAAAGGTCTTGGCCGCAGCCGGGGTGGCGTAGGCCTTAAGTCCTGCCTTGATGTGAGCCTTCAAGGCCACTGTGCTGGCCCCTCCTCCCATGAGCACCCCAGACAGGAACAAGTCCCTGCCCTCTGCCGTCACCTGGCGGATGCGCTGGGCGATAATCTGAGTCTGGCTGGGCATGACCATTTTCGGGCAATTCTCCAGGTTTTTCCCCGGTAAGTACAGCAATATGTCCTGGGTGCCTGAACCCACATCAATAGCTAAAACCGCTTCTGTCATCTTTGATCCCTCCTGGCCCCATTAAGCTTTGCGACGGTGTCTGCAAACACCGCCATATCTTAAATAGACTATATCTGTTATTATATACTTTTTTTATGATAAAACGATTATGAAGACGATTTTTGTATTAAATTGTTATGGAACTGTCTATAGTGAAGGCCGATGTTTCCTAAATGAAATTCTTCTTCCTTGTTTCTCCGGTTGACTGAATCTGAGTCAGATAGTAAAATAGATTCGTTAATTAAAACGCGCCGATGTGGCTCAGAGGTAGAGCAGCTCACTCGTAATGAGCAGGTCTATAATTGTTAATAAGGTAGGATAAATTCAAAAACAGCTTGATAATGTTAAAGCGAGGGCGGAAGTCCCGCCCTCACATATATGCTGGAGTAGCTCAGTTGGTAGAGCAGCTGATTCGTAATCAGCAGGTCTGTAATTGTTAATAAGGTAGGATAAATTCAAAAACAGCTTGATAATGTTAAAGCGAGGACGGAAGTCCCGCCCTCACATATTGCTGGAGTAGCTCAGTTGGTAGAGCAGCTGATTCGTAATCAGCAGGTCAGGGGTTCAAGTCCCCTCTTCAGCTCCAATGCAAAAAACTGTGTAGTTTCAACGACTACACGTTTTTTATTACCCAATTTATTATCCATTAATTAGGTAATTATTATCTTGTATTGTTCGCTTGAGAGATGTATGATAATGTTACATACTTCGACAGGAGTTTTTTACCATGGATTATGTTACGCCCAAGGACAAAGCAAATGAATGGGGTCTGACGCAGCGCAGAGTTGAAGTGCTCTGCGATAAAGGCCGTATCCCCGGAGCTTATCGCCTCGGTCGTGTTTGGGCTATCCCGAAGGATGCTGAAAAGCCGATAGACGGGAGAACTAAGGCGGCAAAAGAAAAACAAGAAGCAATTGAAGATGGACGGAACTAATGATATACACTTAATGGGAATATGATTAAATGTGACATTATGGGGAAAAGTGTATCTTACTTCAAAATGAGGTGTGCTTATGAAAAATAAGGAAAAGATTATTGCTCTGTACAAATACATCGTACAATTATGCGCGCTGAAATATCGAGTTGTTACTGACGTTGATAAACAATATTGGACACGCTATTTAAAAGATATTCCTGATGCGCCAGAATACATATCTGTTTTTTATAGAGATAGAGTTGAAGAAGAAACAAGTGATGATACGGTTCTTCTCACTGTAAAAAAACCTGATTTTCAACGCTGTCCGGAACCACATGACGTTATATCAGAATGGTTGGAACCTGGCTGGGATCGCTTCACAAACGAAGTTAAGATTAAAAATACCATATCTGATAATGAAGATGAAGTTATAGATGATAAAGAGAAGAAATACGAAATTTTCAACGACTCAAAACAGCGAGTAAGCGTTTTTGAAGCTTGGAAAGCTCGAAGGGATATTTGGGTAGAAAAACAGCGTCTTATTGATAAGACAAGGCGCTTCTTTGCACAGTTGTTTGAATTATATACCGATTTAGACCGTGAATCAGAAACACTTGAGATGATGGTTGGTAATGGCATTATAAAAGAAATGGGTAACAATGCGATTAACCATCCTATTCTTCTCAAGCCTGCAAAGATACAATTTGATGCCGAAAAAAATATTATTAGTGTTCATGATACGGATACAGAGCCAGAGCTCTACACGCTACTTTTACAAGACATGCGCGAAATCAATCATGGTGCAATAAAGCAGCTCAAAGAAACTCTGCACGAAAATTTTTATCACCCTTTAGATCGTAACGACTCCCCTGATTTTCTTAAAATTTTGACACACAAACTCTGTTCCGATAGTCATTTTATAACAGACGAACAAGATAAAATTCGTAGTACGGATAGGATTATTACAACACTGAATCCGGTATTTTTTGTCCGTAAGCGCATTGATGGTACGCTGAAGGCAATTGAAGAAATTATAAAAGCAATAGAAGAAACCGGGCACATTCCTGGACATCTTATTGATTTAGTAGATGGTGGACTAATAGAAATCCCTGAAGATGAGAACGAGCCAACAATCGAGGAGCAGCTTGCTGCAATAAGCGGCGAGAGTCTTTCCATCTTACTTTCGAAGGAAGCAAACAGAGAGCAGCTTGAAATTGCTGAACGTATAGAACACTATAATGCAGTTTTAGTGCAAGGGCCTCCTGGGACAGGTAAAACTCATACTATTGCAAATCTGCTTGGACATTTTTTGGCACAGGGAAAAAGTGTTTTGGTAACCAGTCATACTAAAAAAGCACTTGCTGTTCTCAAAGAAAAACTGCCAGATGAAATCAAGGATTTGTGCGTTTCGGTTCTGGATGACACTAGCCTTGATATGGTTCGTTCTATCGATGGTATTTCGGAATATATGTCAAGGCATACTGCAAACGAGCTAAAAAGGCAAGTCGAGACAGATTCGCGACATCGCGCAGCAATCATGCAACAGCTTGCTGAAGTTCGTAAGAAGATTTATACCATTAAGTACAAAGAATTTGAGCCTATCGTCTATAATGGCGACAGCTATTCTCCTGCTAAAGCTGCTGCATTTGTTAACGCCAATGCAGCTGAATTATCATACATTCCTGGAAAAGTAAAGCTATCTCATCCGTTACCTGTTACTGTTGAGCAACTCATTCTTCTGTATCGCAGTAATGTTGGTATATCGGAAGCAGAGGAGCGAGAATTGGCATGTTGTATTCCATCGCCGGATATTCTTTTATCTCCATCGACATTTGAAAATGACTTGCAAAAAGGTGCTGAATGCAAATCAAGGATTAATGTAATCTCAAAAGAATTAAACCTTGACATAATTATCAATACAGATAAGAAATTAATTCAAAAAAATGAAGGGTTCACTACAGATACAATTGTTCAAAATCCAATTGCAGAAAAACTAGATCAACTTTCACAGTATGTAAATACTTTTAAAAATATCGATGGTTGGATGATTCATGCAGCTGTCGACGGCCATAAGGGAGGTGGATATCGCCAAAGCTGGGATATGTTAATATCTGCCATTGAGGAAACCACAGCCTATGCTGATACTCTTGTTACTCAGATGCTGGGACGTAACATTGAAATTGTGCCAGAAATAGTATCTACCCAATTAAATTCGCATTTACAAAAAATAATCGAGCTTTTTCAAAAGAAAGGAAAGATTACAAAGCTTGATATGTTTTTCAATAAACCATTGGAAATGGTGCTTGAAGGCATAAAAATTAATGGAACATCTATTTCGTCGGAGAAAGATTGTGGCTTAGTACAAAATTATTTGGCGCTTCAAGAAAAAAGAGATCAGACGGCTCTTCTCTGGAATGAGTTGATGGCAAAGTATGGGGTATCGGATTTTTATTCGCTTGGGGATGATCCTGAACGCATCGGGCTACGGATGATACCTAATATCAAGCGCTATCTTGACTGGTATCAAGAGGAGTATACCCAACTTATGCAATTTGTAAATCAGGCTGGTTTAAATGCTAGTAAGATTTTTTGTGAATCAGAGATGGATTCTGAATTAATGCACACTGAAAAAGTGCTTAATATAGCTCAAAAAAGCTTACCTCTTTACATTGAACTTGCAAATCTTCTTATTACTTTATGTGATGTTGAGGAACGAGAAAAACAAGCGATACGAGAATTGTCTGAAGGAGACCGTAAAAATTCTTCTATCTGTGATTTGCTAGTCAATGCTATTGTCGGCGGCGAGTATGAATCTTATGCAAAATATTATCAACAGTTATCCGAACTGTACAGTAAATATGCGCTGAAATCATTACGTGAAGAAACGTTGGCATCAATAGAACCTTTTGCGCTAGAGTGGGCAGATGCGATTAGAAATCGAATTGGTATCCATGGCGAATTGACTTGTCCACAATCAATAGAAGACGCATGGAAGTGGAAACAGTTTGCAGGAATAATTGACTCTATTACCGCTGAACCATTTGAGGAACTTCAACATAGAGCAGTTATGCTTTCGCATGAGTTGCGCCGAATCACAGCCAAGGTTGCAGCTAGTAGTGCATGGTATTATCTTATGCTTCGCACAGAGCGTAATTTAAGCATGAGGCAAGCACTCCAAGGATGGAAGTTAACTGTCAAGAAAATCGGTAAAGGGACAGGTAAGAATGCACCGGCACTTAAAAAACAAGCGCGAGAGTTGATGGCAGAATGTCAGGTTGCTGTCCCCGCATGGATTATGACGGTCAATAAAGCCATGGAAAGCCTTAATCCAGCCGACAATGCTTTTGATGTTGTTATTATTGATGAGGCTAGTCAATCTGATATTTCGGCACTTGGTATCATGTACATGGCAAAAAAAGTCATTATCGTTGGAGATGACAAACAGGTCAGTCCTATGGCAGTAGGTGTAGATGTCGACAAGATGAATGCACTGCGTGATATGTACATAAAGGATATTATCCCGGCATCACACTTATATGATGCCAAAACTTCGCTCTATGATATTGCAGGAACGACCTTCCAACCATTGATGCTGCGCGAGCATTTTAGATGCCTTCCAGATATTATAGGATACAGTAATAAGCTATCATATGACTTTAAAATCAAACCCCTTCGTGATGCTGGGAGCAGTCGTGTATCACCACCCGTGGTCAGCTTCAGAGTTGAGGATGGAATACGCGAAGGAAGGCAAAAGATTAATATTAAAGAAGCAGAGACAATAGTTGCTTTGTTAATGGCATGTTTGGAACAGAAAGAATATGAAGGCATGACCTTTGGCGTGATTTCATTGCTGGGTAATGAGCAATCACAGAAAATACAACAAATCATTTTGAAAAGGATTGACCCTGTAGTTATAGAGCAGCGGCGAATCTTGTGTGGAGATGCTTCGCATTTTCAAGGTGATGAACGAGATGTGGTATTTCTTTCTCTCGTCGACAGCAATGAAGGCGATGGCCCACTCAGCATGGCCGGAGAAGGAGCCGATCAATCGAGAAAGCAGCGATATAATGTCGCGGCCAGTCGTGCCAAAGATCAATTTTGGGTAGTTCATTCTCTTGATTATACGAAAGATTTAAAAAGTGGCGATTTACGCCGTGACTTGCTGGAATATGCGAATAACCCCAGAGCATTTATACAATTAGCGGAAAAAATTAAGGCCAACGCAGAATCGCCATTTGAAGAGGCTGTTGGCAAATCGTTAGTAGCTTCGGGTTATCATCTAATTCAGCAAAAAGATGTGGGTGCTTACCGCATAGACATGGTTGTGCTGTATAATGACAAAAGTATTGCTGTGGAATGCGATGGTGAAGCGTTCCACAGTGGCGATGAAAAGGTTCGTGAAGATATGGAACGGCAAGCCATCTTGGAGCGAATCGGATGGAAGTTTATACGCATTCGTGGAAGTGAATATTACCGTGATCCCGAAGGAACTATGGAAAGAGTCAGTCAGGAATTGAGCAGGAACGGAATTTCACCTGAAACAGTTGTAGACGAACCTGAGGCACAAGCGGAGTCTGCATTGCTCGACTGTGTTAAAATCCGTGCTGCACAGATTCTTGATGAATGGCATTTGGAAAAAGATGATGAATTTAGAGAAATACCTTATGAGGCGAACGCTACTGCAGCATTGAAGCAGGAAACAATGTTAACTGTTAAAAAAGAGAATCATTCAGTTAAGCAGGTGACAATTGCACCAACTTCGCCAGTACAGAAGCAAGTTACAGAAAAACCAGGAAAAGTAATCGTAAAGCCAATGAATAATACATCTATTAATACTTCTACAAAGGACAATAAACAAGTACAATTAAAAGCTGAAAAATCAAAGGTTTCTTCGAAGGGAAATTCTTTGATCGATTCCTTTCAAGCTGCTGGCATTTCATATATTGATAACCGTATCCAGTCAGGAATTATATGGGTACCGCTTGTTAATGATGAAAAAATTCAAATCGAGAAAATTATTAACGAATACGGAGTACGTTTCAGTTTCGAAGGCAGAGGGTCAAAAGCTACAGGAAATAAGCCTGCTTGGAGAATTATGACTGATTAAGGGGGATTACATATGCCTGATATGAAAAGAGATTTTAAGTTTGAGATTATCAACGAACTTGGGGTTGTATCCGAAGGGAGTAAAGGTTGGCGTAAAGAACTTAACCGAATTAGTTGGAATGGCGGAGAACCAAAATATGATATTCGTGATTGGAGTCCTGACCATGAAAAAATGGGAAAGGGCGTTACGTTAACAGAGAATGAATTACGTAAACTAAAAGAATTGATTGATGCAGAAATTGCTTTTTTAGAGGAAAAAGCATAGCAATCTGCCCGGTGATCAGTAAGATACCTCTCCGACTTACTATAAAAACATATAGCTATCTCCGACAGCCTGTGGTATGTTCTGTTGCTGAGGGAGGTAGTTCAAATGAAGAAGCAAATTATCGTTGGAATAACCCTAATCGCCTGTGTCGCGTTGTGTGCCGCTGTGTGGCCACGGAAAGCTCAAGTCGAGGATTTACCCGCCGAGCCGGTAAAAACCGCCGTAATCGGCGAAATTGGGACAAAGTCGGAAGAAGCAGCAACAATTTTTCTCTCTGTGGATACTCATGCCCCTGAATTAGAGGCTGTCGCAGAAAGTGAACCAGCGGAAACTAAAATAACGACAGAAGAAAAAACACAAAAACCTGAGCATACACAGACAGTCCAATTCGCGAAACCATCCACATTATCCGCCGAGCCGTGTATGGGAGATGCTCGCGTCGTAAACGGTGAGAATCAAATTTACATCGATGGTTTTGACTGTATTAAGGATGAGGGCGGCGGCTCTCAGGGAACAATGGTCGGTAACCCCGGCGATGAGCTTACAGCCTGGATTCCCGCCATCTCATAACGAGGCAGGCGGGGCAACCCCTAAATCAGCATAAAGCGCCTTCTGTTTCTCAAGAACCTCACCAACACGCAATTCTTGACCGGGATTCT
>JAJZPO010000004.1 GCA_021811155.1 Bacillota bacterium
TCCCTGTAGCATAACAAAATTAAATACGATCCAAACGCGAAAAAGCCCATAGTTTCAATGACTATGGGCTTATCACCTTTTTTAAACTGTAAAAGTCAGGTTATACCATAGTAATTACCGGTTTGACCAAAAGGAATAAGAGCCCACAGTCTCTGCGGGCTCTTACCTTTCGTGCAGTTGATTCAGTCTTTCACATTGCCGGACTCAGGTTGCATGTTCGTTACGGTAATGCTCCCGGAAATGGAGGCCAGTACCCTGTTGTCACTCACCTGGACCAGATCCAGGGTATAACCGTAAACACCGGCTTTGGTAAATTGGGCCTTAAAGGCGTACTCCGCGTCAGCCAGCTGGAATCCTTCCGGCAAGCCAATCCAGCCCACTCCATTCCTGTCAAAGTGCACTGGAACGAACAAGGGGTTCCCGTTCCATTTAGGCAGCCAACTTGGGAAAAATATACTTATACCATAGAACATTTTCACTTGAGATTTCTGCGCCGGATCTGCCAGTGTTACTCTCATCCTTACCAGTTTATCCGCTTCACTGTTGGCCGTGGTTGTTACACTAAAGTCTCTTGTTTCAAGACTGGATATGGTTGTGCCCAAATTTGCGTTGATGGCAGGCGGGGAGTAGAACTGAATCCGGCCGTCAGGCTGGTAATCAAGCACCTGGCGCGCCCTGAGGTCATTAATCATGGCGTCCCTGACCAGGAGATGTGTCGTTGTCAGTTTTGTGGAGTTGGCTGGGAAGGGATAACCGTCCCCCCCGGTAGCGATAAAGTCAGGCGCCGCAACCTTATAAGTCTTGTTCATGTCCAGAAAACTTCCGTCCGCCAGCCGGACCGTCATTACCCGGCTGTTTTCGGGGTTCTCAACCACACGGCCGCCCACGCTGGTGAAGCGGGCGGGCCTGCTGGGATCGTAGGTGAAGCGCAAGCCGGAGATGTGGCCCACAGCTTTAATGCCGCTGGTCAGGTACTCCAATACTGTTTTCACCTGGGCCCCGGTCATTTCCATTGTGTTGATTTCATTATCGAAGGGCATCAGGGTCCAGATCTGGCCTACGGTAATGTTCCCTTTGGGAATATCGATGCGCAGGCCGCCCGAGTTTTGGAAGCCGAAGTCAGCGCCGCCGGCATTCTTGGTCACATCAGCAGCCCAGTCACCCAGGTTTGAATCGAGATTGCCGCTGCTGGCAGTGCTTCTGGTCATATCCACCGCAGCCTGGCCGATGACCTCACCGAAGATGGGTCCGATTTGAGCGTTAGCCGCATCCACAATAGCCTGGACCGCCGGGTCCGGAGTCAGACTGGAATAAAGGCGGTTGGCCACATCCAGATAATTGGGTACAGCTCCCATTACCTGATTGCTGTTATCCAGGGCCAGACGAATGACCCCCGCCCCCCTGCCGTTGGCATAGCCGATGGCTGCCGGAATGAGCCTGCCGCTGGCATCAGGGACCAGATCGTAATTGGTGGTATGGGAATGACCGCCCAGCACTGCGGCAACCCCGCTGATATTCTTGGCCAGGTTGGCCAGGTCTCCGCTCAAAGGCTCGGTTGGCGGTTGAGGACCGCTCAGGGGCCAGGAATTATACATATCTCCCACGTGGGCCAGAACTACCACGAGGTCGGCCCCGGCTGCTTTGACCAGGGGTACCAGGGAATTTACCACTGCAGCGGGATCGAGGAATTCGAAGTGGTTGATGATAGAGGGCATGACAATGTTTGAAGTTTCGGGAGTGATTACGCCTATCACGCCTATTTTGATCCCGTCTTTCTCCAGAATCACATAGGGCTTGCTGTCTGCCAGGAACTTGGCGGAATTGGCGTCCGTGTCTCCGGCTTTCAGCCTCATGTTGGCTGCCAGGAAGGGGAACTGGGCCGCCTTCAGGTTTTGGTCCAGCACATCGCTGCCCCAGTCAAATTCGTGGTTGCCCACTTCCATGGCGTCAAACTTCATCTGGTTCATCACATCGATCACGGGTCTGCCCTTCAAAACGTTGGAAATCGGGGTTCCCTGCATCATGTCCCCGGCGGCGAGGAGTACAGTCCGCTCATCGCCGTAGGTTGCCCGCTCCTTATTCACTGCCCCGGCCAGGAGAGCCGCGTTGGCCTTCACTTTGCCGCCGGAAACATAATTGTCAATGTTGCCGTGGGTGTCGGTAAGCTCGACCAGGTCAAAGAAACGCGGCATAGTCTGCCAGTTGTTGTCATATACAGGGTCCACACTGGTCTTGCCAGGGGTGATTTTGCCCGCGGCCATATCCTGGAAGTAGCTGATCATCAGGCTGCGTACCTGGCCGTCGTCTCCCAGGGCCTTCTGGGAATCATAGGTGATGTAGTTGGCTGCGTTGGGATCAGTTTTTTGGGGCACGATACCTGCCGCAGCCAGGAAGCCGCCTCCGCCGTTTACCCTGTAGTTGTTCAGGGCCAGCTTAAACACATCCCCATCCTGCACCTCCCTGCCATTGATTTGCAGTTTGGTGATCCTGGGTTCGCCGTTCGGGATAGGGACTCCTTTGGCATCGAACAGGCCCGTTTTGGTCAGGTCCACTGTATAGTCGGCGCCCTGCAGGATGTCCAGGTTATAATCCGGCACAAAGGTGGCGCCGTCACCGTTGGTGGCGAGCTTGTAATCCCCGCTATTGTACTTTTGATAGTACCTGCCCACGGACATTTCCAGGTACCTGCGCAGTTGAGCGCCCGTGACCTTGACGGTGAACAGGAAGTTTTCATAGATATAGACGGAAGACACATCCCCGATGGTTACAGTCCCCTTGGGAATCCTGGCCGTGGCGCTGAAGGGAGCCGCTACCGACAAATCGGCATCGCCGTAGTATCTCTGCACCTTGTTTACCAGATCCATCAGAGCCGTGTCTTTCACGGTCTGGCCGTTAGCCCGGAACTCGCCGGAAGCCGTGCCCACAGGAGTCTGCAGGTAGTTAAGGGCAGCCTGGTGGTAGGGCTGGGCCAGATTAACCAGACCCTGGTCCTCTGCAACACTCGCAGAGGCATTGAGGGACACGCCGCTAGCGCTGGACATGCTCCAGTTGCCATTGGCATCCTTGGTAAAGTTCATGGCTACTTCTTCCAGGTTGGCTGCGGCGTTCTTGGGCTCTACAATCCAGATCTGGTTCCGGTTGGTTGCTCCTGCAAGGCTGCCATTGGTGCTTATAGCAGAATGAGTATGGCCGCAGAGAATGGCGTTCACTTCCGGGTTCGCGTTGGCGAAGGCAATTACCTCGTTTTCATTCGGGGTTGATTCCGTAGCCGGGTCATCCACCCCCACACCCGAATGGATAACCGCCACAATGGCATTGACTTTTAGGTCACTTTGCAGCTACTTGACCCATTTCGTCCCTTCAGTGACGATGTCGGCAAACTGCAGGCCGTCATAATTCTGGCTGCTTTCCCAGTTCGGAATGGCAGGAGTGGTGAGACCCAAAATCGCGGCTTTGAAGTCATTCCCGTCCGGGTCCTTAAAGGTCTTGATTATATAGGGTTTTACCTTGCTCCATACCGGCTGCCCCCCGGTCACCGGGTCCTGCGTTGGGGCGTTTTTGTCCAGGGTGTTGGCCGAGAGCACGGCGATATTCGCGGCTGCGGCTTTGTCAATCACAGCTCCCAGCGTGCCCAGACCGAAATTGAATTCATGGTTGCCCAAAGTCCAGGCATCATAGTTTAAATACCTGAAGGCGTCAATCATCGGGTAGTTTTTGGACGGGTCGCTCATCCAGGCAGTATCCACTTTGTTGTAGTAATAGACGAGCGGCGTTCCCTGGATGGTGTCACCGGCGTCTACCAGGATATTGTTGGGGTATTTTCCCCGTTCCTGGCTGATCAAAGTGGCTATTCTGGTCAGGCCCGTTGCGGGCGCTTTGGTAAAATAGTTCCAACCCATGAGCTGACCGTGCAAATCTGAAGTCCCTAACAAAGCGATGGTCAAAGTTGCAGGAGTCGTTGCCGCAAAAGCGCCCGCCGGAAATACGATGGTCAAAAGCATCATCGTCAGAACAAGCAGGCTTAGAATCCGGCGTCTAACCCTTGTACCCATTGGTTTCTCTCCTCTCCTTCTTTTGGCATCCCTGGCTGCGACTGGCCCTGTTATTTCCACCTCCCCCACGGGTTGGACACCTCAGGCCAACCAATTTAAGCTTATTTGGCTTGCCGAAAGGATTCCACCCCTTTTTTCCAGCTTATTTCGGGGTCTGATGCGCCAAAGTCCAAGCAACTGCCTGCTTTGTCCATAGGGCTTTTATCTTTATACATGTTTCGCTAAGGACAGGGCGAAAAAAACTGCATCCGCTGGTTAACAGCGGAATGCAGTTTTTATTTCCATATGCATTTTCAGCCGCTTTCTGCCTGTTGCTGGGTTGGGCAGTCCGACTACCTCTTGCGGGTAAATTCTTCGTTGCCGTATTTGCTCTCCGCCAGTTCCCGGGCCAGGGCCGTTTCCCGCCGGCTCAACTCCCCGCTCGCCAGTTCCACCCCAAAAGCTGCGGCGAAGCCGGCGCTTACCGCCTCTATCACTTCCGCGTCACTCAGGCCCCGGCCAGCCGCCTCCTCCAGCGAGCAGGCCTTGCGCCGGAACCCATCTTTCAGTCTGTCTCTTACCTCCTCACTCGGGAAGGACAAGACTGCAAACAAAGTATCCGCATCCATATCCCTGATGATTGAGCCGTGCTGCAGCACGATGCCGTTTTTCCTCGTCTGGGCGCTCCCCACCGCCTTTCTCCCCCCCACAGTCATTTCGTAAAAAGACGGGGAGTCAAAACAGGCGGCCGTACCCAGCTTATCCAGGTCTTTGTGGGAAACAATCTCCGCCGGGATGCCCAGCTTCTGCAGGCCCAAGAGCAGCCCCCGGCTGATTTTGAGATAGGACTCCAGGATCGTGCCGCTCACCAGGGGATCATCTTCCCGGGCGATGATACTGTAGGTTACCTCCCGGTCGTGCAGGATGGCCCTGCCTCCCGTGGGCCGCCGCACTACATCGATCCCTCGGGCACGGCACTCGTCCCAGTCCACCTCTTCTGCCCTCTGGGCATAACCCAGGGAAAGGCAGGCGGGCTTCCAGCCGTAAAACCTTACCGTAGGAGGCGCTTCCCCAGCCGCCACCGCCAAGGCAATCCCCTCGTCCACCGCCATATTCATCGCCCCGGTTTGGTAGCCGCTGAATAACACTCGCCACTGCTGCATGCAAACTTCTCCTTAATCCAGTCTAAGTTCCTCCAGGGCCTGCCGGCATTGTTCCGGTGTCAGGGGAACCGGGTAGTTGTACATGACTCCGCCCGGCTTTTCGTTGTAGTAGGGCCGGTTGCAGTCCGGGCAGCCGGAGGTGCGGAACCCCTCACCGTCGGCCAAAACCTCCCGCCACCCAGGCAGGCCGAAATCCCTGAGCCTCCCCCCGGCGAACTTCATCCTCTCCGCACGGGCCAGTCCGCGGACTATCAAGTGCCGCGCCGCCTGAATCCGCCGGTAATGGTCCAGGGTAGGAGGTTCCTGCAGTTCCAGGCGGGTCCCCTTCACCGGAGTAAAAGCAAACAGGGCCACGGTGACCCCCATGTCCGCCATTTCCTGCACGGTGTTTAGCATCTCTGCTTCCGTCTCGCCCAGCCCCACAATCAAATGGGTGGCAATCCGCCCGGGAAACTGCCTGGCTGCCTCCTGGAGCAGGGTATGCTTCTGGGACCAGGAACCGCCCTTGTGGTCCGTAAAGACCCGTTCGCAGGCCGCGTCCAGGGCTATGCTCACATGGTCTGCGCCCTGTTCCAGGAGTTCCCCCACCGCCTCAAGGCTTCCGACGGCGCAGGAAACGCAGACCGGTATGCGGGACTTGCTGTTGAGCCTGCGCAGGAAATCCCGGGTCTCCTGCAGGGCATCTTGGGAATTGACCACCTGCAGGCAAGCCCGTTTCAGGCTGTCCGAGGCATAGGCCCTAGCCACTCCCTCCAGTACGGCTTCCCCATCGTAACCGGGCCAGGTCACCCGGGAGAGCAGGTCTGCCCTGGAACTGCTGCCCCTGGCCTGGGGACAGAAGGAACAGTCGTGGCTGCAGCGCTCTCCGGTCATCAGGTATGCCGTTGTGGGCAGGGCCTCGGTCTTTAATTCTTTCAATCCCAGTACTTTGGCCGTGCCGGCGGAACATTTAATCATAAGACACAGCACTCCTCTCCGCGGCTCGCTTTTAACCCCAACTCCCGGGCCAGTTCCACTGCTGCCCTGGTGGGCACCACAATTTTGTTTACGCCGCAGCGCACCGCCGCCAGGTCCAGTTCCTGGCGGTACCTGCCCTTGGGCCGCATACAGCCCAGGTAAATCGGTTTGGCGGGAAAGCGCAGCCTGGCTTCCGCCAGGAGCCTCACCGTTTCTTCCAGGCGTGGGGGCTGTCTGTCCGCATAGCGGGTGCCGGGTGTAGGAATAAATACAATGAAGACAAGCCCGTCAACCCCTTCCTGTTCCAATAGGTCCAGGGCCCGGTATTCCCCGGCCAGCTCTCCTCCCTTTAAGCCGATACAGATATGGGGCAGTACCTTGACTCTCTGCCTCAGCGCCCGGTAGCTGTGCAGGTAATCCTCCGCCCGGCGGCCCAGCCCGAAGACCTCCCGGATTGTGGGGTCATCGGCCACGAAATCAAAGGATACTACATCCGCCAGTTCCCGCAGCTTCTCCGCTTCAGCCTCGTTCACCAGTCCCACGTGGAAATTCAGTCTTTTGCTCTGCTTCATGTCCTGGATAAACGGAAGCTGGTGCAGAAAGGGCACCTTGCCCTGGGCATCGCACCCCCCGCTGATCAGACAGCTCTTGGGGGCTGCGGTTCCGTCCCCGGCAGAGTCGCGCTGCGTGACTTCTTCTACGCTCTTCATCCCATCCAGGTAGTGCCCGCCGCAATGGGCGCAGTCCAGTGAGCAGTTTTTGCCCGTAAGCGTGACCACTTGCGTGGCCTCAGGGTAATCAAACTCAATCTCCGCCGGAAAATTCAGCTGCCGTATGGCCCATGCCTTATCAATTAATTCTTTTGTCTGCTGTGAAAATTCCATCATGGCATGAACTCCCTTCCGAGGTTTTTGTTCACATTACCCACCATCCACACCGGGGCCTCATCATTTTTTCGACTCCGGCCCCGGAATCTCCTGGCAGAAGTGACTCAGGGTGCCTGTAGCGGCACCCTGCTCAAGTTAGGATGTTTTTTTCCAGCGCACGTTCGGCTTGCGGGCCGCGGCGGCCTCGTCCAGGCGGGATACCACCGTGGTGTGGGGCGCCTCTATCACCTGCTGCGGGTTTTCCCTGATCTCCCGCGCAATCTCTATCAGAACCTCTGCGAACCGGTCCAGGGTCTCCTTGCTCTCGCTCTCCGTGGGCTCGATCATCATCGCTTCCTCCACAATGAGCGGGAAGTAAATCGTGGGCGGGTGATAGCCGAAATCCAGCAGACGCTTGGCGATGTCCAGGGTGTGCACTCCCTGCTCTTTAAAGTTTTTCGGCGTGATAATGAATTCGTGCTTGCAGTAACGGTCAAAGGGCAGGTAATAATGCTCCTTGAGAACCGCCATCAGGTAATTGGCATTCAGGACGGCATTCTCACTAACCTCTTTCAGCCCCTCCCCGCCGATGGCGCGGATATAGGTGTAGGCTTTCACCGCCACCCCGAAGTTGCCGTAGAAGGAGCGAACCTTGCCGATGGAATGGGGTTTGTCGAAGTCGAGGAAAAACTCACCGGCAGTGTTTTTCTCAACTGTGGGCCTGGGCAGATATGGAGCCAGGAATTCCTTGACTCCCACCGGGCCGCTCCCCGGCCCCCCGCCGCCATGGGGGGTGGAAAAGGTCTTGTGCAGGTTCAGGTGCACCACGTCAAAGCCCATGTCCCCCGGACGGGCGATGCCCATAATAGCGTTGGCGTTGGCCCCGTCATAATAGACCAGACCTCCGGCAGCATGGATAATATCAGCAATTTCCTTGATGTTCTCATCGAAGAGACCCAAGGTGTTCGGGTTGGTCAGCATCAGGGCCGCTGTTTCCTCATTGACGGCAGCCCTCAGGGCTTCCAAGTCCACCCCGCCCCGCTCGTTGGACTTGACCTGGACGGTTTCAAAACCGCACAGGGCCGCAGTAGCCGGATTGGTGCCGTGGGCTGAATCCGGCACGATCACCTTGGTCCGCTTCTTGTCGCCCCGGTGGGCATGGTAGGCCTTGACAATCATGATCCCGGTCATCTCGCCGTGGGCCCCGGCGGCCGGCTGGAGAGTCATCCGGTCCATACCGGTTATTTCCGCCAGGTAAGATTCCAGTTCATACATCAGTTGGAGTGAGCCTTGGGAGAGTTCCTCGGGCTGGTAGGGGTGGGAGAAAGCAAATCCCGGCAGCCGGGCCATATCCTCATTCACCTTGGGGTTGTACTTCATGGTGCAGGAACCCAGGGGATAAAAGCCCGTGTCCACTCCGTGGTTGAGGTTGGAGAGCCTGGTGTAGTGGCGTACGATGTCCACTTCCGAGACCTGAGGCAGTTCCGGTGCTTCCTGCCTTACCATGCCTTCAGGGACAAGGTCCGACACCTCCAGAGCGGGCACATCCAGTTCCGGCAGGTCCATGCCTGTCCGGCCTGGGGCGCTTAATTCAAAAATCGTCGGTTCCGGTCCTCTCATCTTATCCCCTCCAGTCTGGCCACCAAGCGGTCGATATCTGCCTTGCTCTTGGTCTCAGTTACACAGAAGAGCAGGTGGTTCTGCAATTCAGGGAAGAACCTGCCCAGGTCAAGCCCGCCCAGGATTTTATCCTTTAACAGTTCGGCGTTGATCCTGGCCGGTTCCATGTCGGTCTTAACGACAAATTCATTAAAGTAAGGCGTGGGAAAAGCCGGTTCGAAGCCGGGCAGGGCAGAGATCCGGGCTGCGGCGTAGTGGGCTTTCTGCAGGTTCAGACGGGAAAGTTTGCCGATGCCTGCTTTGCCCAGGGCGCCTAAGTGCATAGTAAAGGCCAGTGCGCACAGCGCTTCATTCGAGCAGATATTGGAAGTGGCCTTCTCGCGCCGGATGTGCTGCTCGCGGGCCTGCAGGGTAAGCACGAAGGCCCGCTTGCCGTTTCTGTCCACGGTGGCGCCCACGATGCGTCCCGGCATGCGGCGCATATACTTCTCCTTGCAGGCCATGAAGCCAAGATAAGGCCCGCCAAAGCTGACCGGGTTGCCGAAGGGCTGACCCTCTCCCACCACGATATCCGCGCCGTAATCTCCCGGCGCCTTTAACAGTCCCAGGGACACGGGGTTGACAGAAACTGCAAGCAACGCGCCCGCAGCATGGGCAGCCTGGGCCAGACTGGCCCCGTCTTCGATGGAGCCGAAGAAGTTCGGGTTTTGTACCAGTACGGCTGCGGTTTTACTGCTGATCAGCTTTTCCAGGGTGGTCAGGTCAGTGACACCGTTGGCATAGGGAATTTCCAGAATCTCCACATCCCGGCCATAGAGGTAGGTGCGGATCACCTCACGGTGTTCCGGGTGGATGGTCTGGGAAACTATGACCTGGTTGCGCCGGGTGCTGTCACAGGCCATGAGGCCCGCTTCCGCCAGGGCCGAAGCCCCGTCATACATAGAAGCGTTGGCGACATCCATGCCTGTAAGCTCGCAGACCATGGTCTGGAATTCGTAAATTGCGGTCAAAGTGCCCTGGCTGATTTCGGGCTGGTAGGGCGTATATGCGGTGTAAAATTCGGAGCGCAGCAAAAGCTGGTTGACAAAGCTCGGAATGTAGTGCTCATAGGCCCCTGCCCCCAGGAAGGACAGGTAGCCGTCCATGTCAGCATTCTTGCCGGCCAGGCCACGCACGTGGCGCACCAGTTCCTGCTCCGGCAGGCCGGGGGGTATGTCCAGGGGTCTCTGCAAGGTGACGTTTTCGAGTACGTCACTGAACAGTTCTCCCACGCTTTTCGCCCCTATCCGCTGCAGCATCTCCTGGCGCTGTTCGGTGGAGTTCGGGATAAAATTCATGGCTTAATGCTCCTCCTCTTGCAGGAAGGCCTCGTACCCGGCGGCATCCATCAGGCCCTCCAGCTGGGCAGGGTCTGCCAGCTCAACTTCCACCATCCAGGCTTCGCCGAAGGCATCTTTGTTCACGGTTTCGGGCGAATCCAGCAGGGCTTCGTTGATGGCAGTCACGGTACCGCTCACCGGGGCGTAGATGTCTGAAACGGCCTTGACCGATTCAACCACACCGAAAGGTTTGCCCTCTTCAATGCTGTCCCCGGCCTGGGGCAGTTCGACAAAAACCACATCCCCCAGGGCATGCTGGGCATGGTCGGTGATGCCGATAACGGCCTTGTTCCCTTCGACTCTCACCCACTCGTGTTCTTTGGTGTACTTCAAATTAGCAGGGTTCACAGTTAAAACCTCCTTAATTATTAACTCATTTTACGCTACTTGGAGTCACTTGGGGACGGTTCTCCACTGACTCAAAATCCCCCACGAATACCGGGGACGCCTCTGCCGTCTGCGCAGGTGTGCCTCACTATGCTACAAAGACCAACTCAAGAATTCTGACTTCTGCCCTGAAACAAGCCTTTTGGGTCCGCTAGGGTCGAATTTTCTTTCTGCTGCGTTCAGCAGAAAGAAAATTCACCCTTAAGCTTACCGGCCTGTTTCATTCATCAGTGGTGCCGTGAAGCGGCATGCATGTCTGAATTCTGGATTCTGAATTCTAGCTTCTCCTGTAGAACGGCTTCGCTACGATCCGGGCCTTGACGCCTTTGCCGCGCACCATTACTTCGATCTCTTTGCCCACCTGAGCTTCATTGGCGTCGATGAGTCCCAGACCGATGTTCTTTTCCAAAGTCGGGGAGAAAGAGCCTGAGGTGACGAAACCGATTTCCCGTCCTTCCAGGGCCAGTGGGTAGTGGCTGCGGGCGATGCCCCGGTCCACCATCTCGAAACCTACCGACTTGCGCGGCACCCCGCCGGCCTTCTGTGCTTCAAGGGCCTGTTTGCCGGTGAAATCAGCCTTGTCCAGTTTGACGAAGATGCCCAGGCCCGCCTCCAGAGGGCTGATGTCTTCACCCAGCTCATTCCCATAGAGGGGCAGACAGGCTTCAAATCTCAGAGTGTCCCGGGCGCCCAGGCCGATGGGCTGGGCCCCCTCCGCCTGTCCGGCCTGCAGCACTTCATCCCAAAGCTTCAAGGCAAATTCCGGGGCGAAGTAAAACTCGAAGCCGTCTTCCCCGGTATAACCGGTACGGGAAATCAGGCACTCAACCCCCGCAATCTTGCCGTAGGCAAACCAGTAATACTTAATCTGGGCGAGATCAATGTCCGTTATCCGCTGCAAAATCTGTTCAGCCAGGGGCCCCTGGAAAGCGAGCTGAGCAGTTTGAGCTGAGATGTTCTCCACTTTGACCTCAAATCCTTGAGCCAACCTATCCACCCAGGCAAAATCCTTGTCGGTGTTGGACGCGTTGACCACCAGCAGGAAGTGGTCCGCCTCGTAGCGGTAAACCAGAAGGTCGTCCACTATGCCGCCTGTTTCGTAGCACATAGGCGAGTAGAGGATTTGGCCGTCAGCCAGTTTTGCCGCGTCGTTGGTAATGAGCATGTTCACCATTTCCAGGGCCTGAGGGCCACGGACATCGATTTCCCCCATGTGGGAGACATCAAACAGTCCCGCCCTGGTCCGCACAGTGCGGTGTTCCTCCAGTATCCCGGCATACTGGACAGGCATCTCCCAGCCGCCAAAGTCAATCAGTTTAGCGCCGGCTTTGGCGTGGGCTTCGTATAAGGGTGTTCTTTTCAAAGGCGCACCTCCTAAATTGTTGTTAGTTTTTCTCACCCTGGTCTTTTTAAACCGGAAGGGCTGTTAAAAAAGAAAAACAGAGGGTACCCGCTTTACAGCGCGCACACCTCTGTCCTTGTAACCTGAGAGATTCGGCTTTGCAGCCTTCCCCTTTGGTGTTCTCCTTAAGAGAAGCTCTCCAGAGTTCCGTCCCATACCGGTACTTTTGCCTGAGAGTTTCCACCCCTGTTGCGAGCAGGGGATTTTCTCCTTCGGCGCCTTGAGAAAAAGGTCTCTCCCGATACGATCATCCGTTCAGTATTCATTTATAAGATGATATTCTATGCCCGCAAAACTATTCCTGCTTTACTGGATGCCGGCTTTGCCATTTTTTTTGCGACCTTCGGGCAAAAATCCCCCCGCATTTGCTCTGTCAAGGAAGAAAAACTTGTTACGCTCCGGACGGCCCTGCCTTGCCCTCAAGTCTGAGTTCTGTCAGGCAAAACCGCTCCACATCCACCAGACCCAGGTCGGTTAGTTTCAACTCCGGGATGACAGGCAGGGACAAAAAGGCCAGATTCATAAAAGGGTCCACGCCCGGCGAAACACCGAGGGCCTGGGCCTTGGTATGCAGATCCGCCAAATCCCGGGCCACATCTTCCGGGGAAGCGGTGGTCATCAGACCGGCAACCGGCAGGGGCAGCTTCCCAATCACCTCTGTCCCTGCCACAAGGCAAATCCCTCCTCCCATTCGGACGCAGGTTTTAATGGCTAAATCCATCTCTGCGTCACTCATTCCAACCACCACCAGATTGTGGGAATCATGGGCCACTGTCGAAGCTATGGCCCCTTTGCTCAACCCCAGTCCGTGCACAAAACCGACACCCAACCGCCCCGTGGCATGATGACGCTCCAGGACGGCAATTTTAGCTATCTCCTGCTCCGGGTCAGGCTGAATAAATCCCGCCTTAATAGGCAGTTCCCGGGCCAGCGCCGAGGTAACCAAAGAGTGGGACTGTACCCCGATGACCCGCACCCTGGCCTTCATCCCGTCGTTCCCGGCCGGAACAGCCAGTTTATCCTGGCGCCAATCCCCCAGGCGCACACTGTCAGTCAGCCCGTCAACGCCCTTGCGGCTAAAACGAGGTCGCACGCCGCCACGGCTTTGCTCTTTTCCCTGCCAATATACTGTTTCAATCTCAAATTTCTTCAGGTCGCGCAGGACCACGAAGTCTGCCTGAAAACCCGGTGCCACAGCCCCCAGCCCCTGCAGGCCCAGGGCCCTGGCGGCGTTGATAGTGGCCATTTGGATGACCCGTACGGGCGGCTGTCCGGCCTGGATCGCCAGGCGCACCAGGTGGTCGATGCTGCCTTGATTGAGGAGGTCGGTGGGCTGGCGGTCATCGGTCACCAGCAAGCACCGCCCGGCGTTTTCCGCATTGACGGCGGGCAAAAGATCCAAGAGGTTTCTGGCAGCGCTCCCTTCTCTCAGCATGAGGTGAAAGCCGCGGCGCAACCGCTCCCGTGCCTCCGTTGCGGTGGAGCATTCATGTTCCGTGTGGATTCCCGCCAGGTAATAGGCGTTTAAGTCCTGGGGCGCTATTCCCGGCGCATGACCGTCCCTGAAACTGACTGGAAGCTTCAGCTTGGCAGCCATGTCCGGCCTGGCCTCCAATACGGCCGGGTAATCCATAACTTCTCCCAACCCAATAACTTTAGGGTGGCTGATGAATTCCTTCAGGTCTGATGCTTCCAGCCTCGCCCCCGAAGTTTCCAGAGCTGTGGCAGGGACACATGACGGCAGAACAACAAAGGCGTTGAAGGGCAAGTCTGTTACGCCTCTTAGCATATACCTGATGCCCTCTGCCCCCAAAACGTTGGCAATCTCATGGGGGTCCACCACAGCGGTGGTAACCCCATGGGCCAGGAGCAATGAACAAAACTCCTCCGGACAAAGGTGGGAACTTTCGATATGGACGTGAGCGTCGATAAGTCCGGGAATCACGTATTTTTCCGCCAGGTCGATTTCCTGCCGGGCCAGGGGAAAGCTGCCGATGCCGGCAAACTTGCCCTGGTCAATCCCGATTTCGGTAAGGTGGATTTCCCCGGAGAAGACATTTACCAGTCTGGCCCGGCGCAGCACCATGTCTATACAGGTTCTCCCCCTGGCCGCATCCAGCTCTTCTTTCAGGCTTGCCATTCCCCGTTCAACCTCCTTACCCCAAACCGGCCCGCCGCAGCACCCGCTTCAGGCTGGCGGTGGAACTTTGCTTCAAGCGGGCCAGGTCTATAGTTCTTAGTTCCCTGTCCTCCATTACAATCTGGCCGTCAACCATAGTCAGGCGCACATCGCTGGAGCGGGCCTGGTAGACCAGTTGGGAATAGACATCCACATGCTCGTTGGGCCAGGTGTGGAGGCCCTGCAGGCTGACCACCGCCAAATCGGCCTTCTTGCCCGCTTCCAGGCTGCCCAAGTCATGCTCGCGGCCGATGGCCCGCGCTCCTCACGGGTAGCCAGTTCAAAGACCTTCCAGGCCGGCATGACAGTGGGACCGTGCAAGGGCTTTTGAATCAAGGCAGCATGGCGCATCTCCACAAACCCGTCCAGGTTGTTATTGCAGGGCGCTCCGTCCGCTGCCAGGGAAACCTCCGCCCCCAAGGATAACAGTTCCGGGATCGGAGCGATGCCGGAAGCCAGTTTCAGGTTGGAGGACGGACAGTGAGCCACCCGGGTTTTGCTCCTGACCAAAATTTCCTTCTCCGCTTCATCCAGCCAGATACAGTGGGCCAGAATCAGATTAGGGCCGGTCAGGCCCAGCTTCTCCAGGCAAACTATATTGCGCAAGCCGCGGGTGCTTTCAACCACCTCAATTTCGCCGCGGTTTTCCGAGGCGTGGGTATGCACCAGGGCCTTCTTTTCTTTAGCCAGGCGGGAAACCTCCCGCAAGAGGTCGTCGGTGCAGGAAATCACAAAGCGAGGGGTAAAGGCCACTTCCAGCCGCCCGCCGGCGGCGCCATGGTACTTCTCATACAGGTCAACGCTTTCCTGGAGGGAGTCTGAGGTTTTTTCCTGCAGGGACGGGGGCACATCTCCGCTGGGGTCATCCATCATGCATTTGCCGGACACGGCGCGCATACCGCTGTCCAGGATGGCCTTGAAGGCATGCTCGGTATGGTGTACAGTTTCCATATCCACAATCGCGGTGGTGCCGCCCAGGAACAACTCACCAATGCCCAAAAGGGCCGAATCATAGAGTGATTCGGGGTCATGCGCCCCTTCCAGGGGCCATATCTTTAATTTCAGCCAGTCCAGGAGTTCCAGATCATCGGCCTGGCCCCGGAACAGGGTTTGACAGAGGTGAATATGGGTTTGAATCAGACCGGGGATCAGGAGATCCCCGCGCACATCGATAACCCTGTCCGCAGGCTGCTCAATCTTTCTCCCAACAGCGCTGATGCGTGAGTCTTCTACCAGCAGATCGCCCCGGATAATGTCCCGCTGGGCATTCATGCTCACAATTGTGGCGTTTTTAAACAGGATGCGCATTAGGCGGCCCCCTTTCAGCATAGACCCGGCAAGTCGCCCTTCCCCCTGCTGCAGGGAAGAAGACCGCTTGCTTCTGTCACCCTTCTTCTTCATAAGTATTCAGTCCCATGTGGTTTTCAACAACCTGAGGATGTGTGCCGGAATCCGGCACACATCCTGTAAAGCGCCTTAACCGATGATAAAATGCAGAATAAACAAGACAGTTAACACGTAGGTGACGGGATTATTCTCTTTATGGCGACCAGTCACCAGTTTGATGATGGTGTAGGACATAAAACCAAAAGCCAGGCCTTGCGCGATGGAGAAAGTCAGAGGCATCATGATCACAGTCATGAAGGCGGGAAATGCTTCGGTGAAGTCGTCAAACTTCACATGCACGATCTCGCTCATCATCAGGGTGCCCACCAGGATTAAGACCGGGGCCGTGGCCTGGGCGGGAATGAGTCCCACCAGGGGCGCAAAGATGACGGATACGGCAAACAGCGCCGCCACTGTAACAGCGGTCAGGCCACTCTTGCCCCCTTCGGCTACACCTGATGAACTCTCAATATAGGAAGTCACGGTAGGAGTACCCATAACGGAGCCAAACATGGTACCGATGGAATCAGCCATCAGCGCTCTGCCTGCTCTGGGAAGATTGCCCTTTTCATCCAAGAGTCCGGCTTTGCGCCCCACACCCAGAAGAGTGCCGATGTTGTCAAACATGTCCACAAAGGTGAAAGCAAAAAGTATGGAAATTAGACCATAGCTAACAGCTCCCATGATATTCAGCTGTCCGAAAGTCGGCGCCAGCTCCGCAAACGGGTTGGTGGGGGCAACAATGTCCGCCAGAGATGTGGGCGGATGAGACACGCCGGCGATCATGCTGACCACAGTAGTAGCCAATATTCCGATCAGCAGGCCGCCCTTAACCCGCTTGGCCATCAGCCAGCCGGTAACAATGAGACCGAAGACAGCCACCAGGACTTCGGGCGATTTCATATCCCCCAAGGTGACAAAGGTTGCCTTGTCCGCCACAACGATTCCGGCGTTTTTCAGGCCGATAAAAGCGATAAACAAGCCGATACCTACCCCGATAGAGAGCCTTAATACTTCAGGCACCCCTTCAATGATCCATTCCCGCACTTTGGTTACCGTGAGCAGGAAAAAGAC
Organism: Bacillota bacterium; assembly: GCA_021811155.1. GTDB lineage: Bacteria > Bacillota > Desulfitobacteriia > Desulfitobacteriales > JAJXUE01 > JAJZPO01. The sequence goes on from JAJZPO010000004.1 coordinate 16,445, forward strand.
CAGGCCGGAGATAAACACCGCCCCCAGGGCTGTCTGCCACGGCAATTTCATGCCGATTACCACCGCATAGGTGAAAAAGGCGTTGAGGCCCATGCCCGGGGCCATGGCGATCGGATAATTGGCGTACAAGCCCATGACAAGGGTGGCAAAGGCTGCCGAAATGGCGGTTGCCGCAAAGGTAGCATTGACCGGCATCCCTGCGTCCTTCAGGATGCTCGGGTTGACAAACAGAATATAGGCCATGGTGACAAAGGTCGTCACACCCGCAAGAATTTCAGTGCGTACTGTCGTGTTCAGCTCTTTCAGGTGAAAGAAGCGTTCCAGGGCGCCTGTGTCTTTCTGATTTTGCATATTGTCTGCCCTCCTTTTGGTTTTCCCCACGTTGTTTTCCGGCACCCGGGCTTGTCCATTTGCACCGTAAATTTCGCTGGCAGTTGCTGAGTTTGGGCGCCGGACTCCGGCCTGGCAGAGCAGGCCGCTTTAGTCCTCACAAATCCGTTTTAGTCCCCACTGCCTCCTCTCTCCTTCTCTGCCAGGGCCGCCAGGATTTTCTCCGGTGTGGCCGGCAAAGCTGTAATTCTCACCCCTACGGCAGCGTCGATGGCATTGATTATTGCCGCGACGGTAGGCAGCATGGCGGGTTCGCCCAGCCCCTTGGCGCCATACGGACCGGTGTCTTCCGGTTCTTCGACAATCATGCTCTCTATTTCAGGCACATCCAGGGCCGTAGGAATCAAATACTTGGCGAAGGCCGGGTTTTTTATCCTGCCTTCCGTCAACTCCACCTCTTCCAGCAGGGCATAGCCCACTCCCTGGGCCACACCGCCGGCGATCTGCCCTTCCGCCTGGGTCAGGTTCACTGCCCTGCCCAAGTCGTGAGCCGCAACAATCTTCAGCACACGCACCGTCCCCGTCTCCGTATCGACTTCCACCTCAGCTGCCTGGCAGCCAAAAGCGTAAGGCCAATAAGGCGCCCCTTGTCCGTTTTCCAGGCTGACCGGTGTGGTTTGGGCGGTAAAGCTCGCAGCGCTGATAAACCGCTCCCCGTGCAGGAGGCGTGCCTCCCAGACAAGCTCAGACAGGGGCATGCTGCGTGACGGGTCCCCCCTCACCCCGATCATCCCTTCCTTAAATTCAATTCCCTCAGGCGATGGGCAGGAAAATTTGCGGGCCGCGAATTCCTGCAAACGAAGTTTGGCCTGCCGCACTGCCTTTAACACAGCATTGCCTGTGTTGTATGTCTGTCGGGTCGCCGCCGTAGTACCCGAGTCAGGGGTAACGTCCGTGTCCCCGCTGCATACCAGAATATCTTCAGGATTAAGCCCCAGTTCCTCCGCCATGATCTGGGCAAATACAGTGCTGCTCCCCTGGCCCACGTCCACGGCCCCTGTCAGTACCGTAGCCGTACCGTCATCATGGATTTCCACGAAGGCGCTGGAAACATCGGGAAAACCATTGCCGTAACCCGTACCGTACCAAGTGCAGCTGAGACCGGTCCCACGTTTTTTCATTCCCTGTCCCCCTCCTTCCAGAGAAACGGAGCAACCTTTTGCAGGCACTCCTCCAGGCCGACGCTGCCGGTAAGCGCCTGGCCCGTTGCCGTTGTGCTCCCGGTGCGGAACATATTGCGCAGGCGAATTTCAACAGGCGAGATTTTCAATTTCTTCGCCAGAAGCTCCATCTGGCTTTCATAGGCCAGCACGGGCTGGGCGGCGCCGAAGCCGCGCATGGCCCCGGTCCAGGGATTGTTGGTAAATACGGCGTAACTGTCAACCCTGAGGTTGGGAATCTCATAGGGACCCGTAGCGTGAATCGCCGCTTTGCGCAGGATATTGGGGCTCCATGAGGCATAGGCCCCCGCATCCCCCACGATACGGGCCTCCATGGCCACCAGTTTTCCTTCCCTGGTCGCCCCGGTCTTGTAGTGCATGGTCATTGGATGCCGCTTGCAGTGTGAGTAAAAGGACTCTTCCCGGCTGTTTTCCATTTTCACCGGTCGCAAGGTCCGGTAGGCCAAAAGTGCGGCCACAAGCTGCAGGGAAATATCCTCCCGTCCTCCGAACGAGCCGCCTACGCTCAGGGTTTTTACCTGAACCCGGCTCACTTTTATCCCCAGGGCGTGTGCGATTTCTCCCCGGTCGTAATGGGGATATTGGGTCGCTGCCTGCACCACCAGGTGTCCCCTTTCGTCCACCTGGGCCAGGACCGCTTCCGGCTGTAAAAAAGCGTGGTCGACCATCTGGGTGCTGTAGTCCTGCTCCACCACCACATCGGCGCTCGCCCAGCCCTTGGCCAGGTCACCCTTTACCACAGGCAGGTGGTATAAAACGTTGGACTCACCGTGGACCTCAGGATGAAGGGCCGGCGCGCCTGGCCTCATGGCTTCCTCCGGGTTAAACAATGCCGGCAGCAGCTCATACTCAATCTCCACCAGTCTGGCAGCCTCGCGCGCAGTTTCCGGGCTTTCGGCGGCGACAGCCACGAGCGGGTCCCCCACCATGCGGATCCTCTCCGAAACCAGCACCGGCTGGTCGCGGAAAAGTACGCCGTGGCTGTTATGGGGCACATCAGAGGCTGTAAGCACCGCTGCCACCCCGGTCAGTTCCCGGGCTTTGCGCACATCCAGCCTGCGAATCCGGGCGTGGGGATGGGGGCTGCGCAGCACAACCCCGTATATCTGCCCGGGCAGATTCACGTCTGCAGGATATTTGGCCTGTCCGAACACTTTGCCCCAGGCGTCCTCACGTACCGCGCGGCTGCCAATCACACTTGTCACTTTCCTGACACCTCCCTGGCCGCCCTCTGCACTGCCCGCAGGATCTTGTCATAACCGGTGCAGCGGCAGAGATTGCCCGACATGGCCACGCCGATTTCCTGCGGCGATGGGTCGGAGTTTTTGTCCAGCAAGGCCTTGGCCGAGAGAACCATACCCGGAGTGCAGTAGCCGCACTGGACAGCTCCTTCCTCCACGAAAGCCCGCTGTACCGGATGGGGGCGCCGGCGGTCCCCAACCCCTTCAATGGTGATGATTTTACGCCCGTGGGCCTGAACCCCCAGCACCAGACAGGAGTTTACAGTCCTGCCGTCAAGGATTACGGTACAGGCCCCGCATTCCCCTTCGCCGCACCCTTCCTTTGTCCCAGTGAATCCCAGTCGCCGGCGCAAGACATCAATCAGGCGTTCGTCCGGCTCTATCTCAAGCTTGTAAGTTTTTTCATTTACCGTGAGTTCCAGTTCAACCACCGTTTAGTTCCTCCCCTCCGGCGAGGGAAGCCAAAGCTTCCCGCATCACTCCAGCGACCGCAGCCTGTTTGTAGGGAGCCGATGCCCGGCTGCCCAGGGCCGAGGCCACCACCTGCTGCGCTCCAGCGGCGGCAGCTTCCAGCCAGGTCTCGTCCATTTCACGTTCTTCCAGCATTTCCGCCAAAGCTTCGCTTAAGAAGGCCCGCTCTCCCACAGCTCCCAAGGCCACCCTGATTTTTTTTGCCCTGCTGCCTTCACTTTTTACGGCGATGCCCAGGCTCAGTCTGGCGATAGCCAGGGCCCTGCGCCTGCCCAGCTTGGCAAAGCCGCTCTTCCAGCCTTGGTCCGGAATGAGGAAGCCCTTAATCAAGGTCCCCTCTTGCAATAGAGGCCGTCGCTTGAGCAGTTCAGCCAGAGACACTGTTTCTTCTCCCCGGCGTGAGACCAGGCGGACCTCCGCGCCCAGGGCCAGCAGCGGCGGCAGGCCGTCGGCGGCGGGAGAACAGTTGCCAAGATTGCCGCCGATGGTGGCCTGGTTGCGGATTTGGGGCGAACCCATGCTCTGGCAGGCCAGCCACAAAGCATTTGCCTTGGTACGGACCAGCTCTGAGCTGCCCAGTTCAGCGAAGGTCATCATACTGCCTATTTCCAGGCATCCGCCTGAAGCGTTAAGCGTTTTCAGTTCTGCAACCCTGCTAAGGTCCACCAGAACCTGCGGTTTGACTTTCCCCTCCCTCAGCTGCAGCGCCAGGTCGGTTCCTCCCGCTAAGAAATAACTGCCTGGGCCAGCCCGTTCCACTGCTTCCATAACATTTCGCGCTTGAAAAAACTGCATACTGTTCCCTCCCGGCGGCCTGACTGCAAAACAAAAAACCGGATGCCCACAAACGACAAAGGAGTAATACACCCCCATAGTCGGATAATTTGCGGTCATCCGGTAGACACTCCCGGCCCAATTGCCAGAAATATATGGCGCTCAATATGCTGGACACAAGACTGCGCTCCAGCTTGCTGTATGAACTTTTGTGTTGTAGATTATTCGACGTCTCTATAAAAACTCCTGTCTAAATATACTGAATTTTTATTATTTGTAAACCACTTTTTAGAGTACTCAGAATTCAGTAGTCAGGAGTCAGAATAATTTATGCGAGTTAAAGCATTCCTCATTCTGTCTCCTGACTCCTTGTCTACTGCTTCTAACTCTTACCTCACGAATTTATTGCTGAGTCGGCCAAGCTTCTCTATTTCCACCGTAACCTCGTCACCGTCTTTGAGCCAGACCCGCTGCTCCTCGGGGTAGCCCAGGATTACTCCTTCCGGCGTACCGGACAGGATGATGTCCCCCGGTTCCAGGGCCATATACTGCGAAACGTAGCTCACCAGCTCGGCACAGTCAAAAATCATGCAGGACGTGTTGGAATCCTGGCGCACTTCCCCGTTTACCAGGCTGCGAATGCCGAGGTTGCCGGGATCACCCACCTCGTCAGAAGTCACCAGGTATGGACCCAAGGGACAGAACCCGTCGCAGGTCTTGCCCAGGAGCCACTGGCTGGAGCGGAACTGCAGGTCGCGGGCTGAGAGGTCATTGCCGTTGCAGTAGCCAAAAACATAATCCAGGGCTGCTTCCCTGCTCACCTTTTGGGCGGTCTTGCCGATGACAATCACCAGTTCCGCCTCATAGTCCACCTGGCTGGAAAGAGCGGGCAGGTTGATCACTTCATCCGGCCCTGAGACGGAGTTGTTAAACTTACTGAACAGGATTGGATAGGCGGGAATCTCCATCTCTGCTTCCTGCGCATGTTTGCGGTAATTCAGGCCAACACATACGATTTTGCCCGGGTTGGGGACACAAGGTCCCAGTTCCAACCCCTCTTCCGGTCCAAACAGGTCCGGGGCCCCGGCTTGGACCCGCGCCACATACTCCTGCAACTCCCCGAGGGCCTCCTCCCCGCCTGCCAGTACCTGTTCAATACTCAAAGGCACATTATTTTGCGCCGGAAAGCGGCTCAATGCCTGCCTCAGGTTCAGGACTCCCCTGTCTGTCTTAATCCCCAGTTCCAAGCCGCGTTTTGTTTTTAATGTTAACAGCTTCACTTCTACTCATCCCCCTGTATCTCCGCCCTCCGGCAGGACTCATCCCTGAAACAGTTCAATCTTTTCGCCCGAAGGGCCCCGGAAAAAGAAATTGTACCTGCCCTCGCCCAAGGACATGGGCTCAGGCGTTAGCATCTCTGTTCCATGCTGCCGCAGCAGTTCCACAGCCGCGAAAATATCACTCACCCTTAACGCCAGATGGTTGACCACCCCATCCGCATACTTTTCTCCGGCCTTGGCCTCAACCAGTTCCACCACGGTATCGCCCAATTTGACAAACACCAGCTCCACGTCGCCAGGCTTGATGCGCTGCAGCAAGGAGAAGCCCAAAACCTCGGTGTAAAATTGAATGGCTTTCTCCATGTCCACAGCCTTGACCCCGATATGGTCGGCGCCAATAAACAAAGCTTGATTTGTCACTTCAGTATCTCCTTCCGCAAGTTTTTCGCCTTTAATCTTTTCGACCCCAGTAATATGATTCTTTTCTAATTATGCACCCGATTTTCCTGCCTGACCCCTTCTTATTTTATTTCCAAAAGAAGACAAGAACCGGAATATGCTTCCCAGTTCTTGTCTTCTTTTGGCCAGGACTTAAACTAATCCGGGCCGGAACCGTTCAGTTCAGCCTCATTCGGGCTGAGCCGCAGCTCAAACCGCTCCCCGAACACCCTGCTGTTGTCCGTAAACTTCAGCGCTTCGGGTACCAGGCAGTGCCAGCGGGCCTTGGCGACCCCCTTAAAGGCGCCAGGCTTTTGCAGGATCTGCTTCACATCAGGAAACTTCTGGCAGTAAGCGGCCAGCGCGCGGGCGCTTTCCCTGAACCCCGCCAGGCCAGCCCTCCCCTGCAGCTGCAGTCCCTGGATTGTGCGCCAGTCATGATGGTCTTCAGTGACTGCGGCAGCCGCCACGGGGCTTTGCTGCAGGTTGAGACTGTGCCTGGTGGTCGGTTCAGACAGAAAGTACAGCTTAAACCCAAGGTTGACGTAAAAGACAGGGGTTGCCCAGGGACCATCACTTCCCCAAGTGGAGAGAATCATTGTGCTGTGTTCAGACAAGTAATTTAAAATGCGCTGTTCAGCTTCTGTGGGCAAGGCAACCCCGCCTTCGTCAGCTTAGCTGTCGAAACCATAATCCTTCCATTTTCTGAGCACGGTTTCCAGCATAGAGTCTGACAGTTTAATGTCGATGGGCTTTTCTTCCCATTCATAGGGTATACATGTGTCCATAATAATCCTGGAGGTGATATCCCGGTCCGAAATGGGCAGGGACGGATCCAGAGGCGTTGACCTGCCGCGGTCAATGATCTGCACCCCGCGCGCTGGGGACATCCTGGTGCTGATAGCCCAGATTACCCGGCCCATGTCATCCGCCGGAATGTCGTCGTCCACCACAACCACAACCTTCAGGCCGTAAGACCCGGTGGAGGTGGCGATTACAGCATTCCCCACATGGTTGGAGTGACCGGGGTACATCTGTTTAACCGAAACCACCGCCATGAAACGGCCGGCTGACTCGGGCGGGATATAGACCGATTTGATGCCGGGGATTTTCATGGCCTCCAGGTCCGCCCACAGGGTAGAGGTGCGGTTCATGGCCTGGATCATGTGGGTGTCGGTTACGGGACGGCCCACCGTAGTGGCGTGGAAGACCATGTCATTGCGGTAGGTCACCGCTTTGACGTTGATGTAGTGGCGGGGAACCGTGCCTTTGCCGGAATAATAGCCGGTGTACTCGCCGAAGGGTCCTTCCTCCCGCAGCTCTTCAGGCCAGAGTTCACCTTCGATGACCATTTCAGCCGCGGCCGGAATAGGCAGGTCCACGAACTCCCCTTTAACAACCTCAACAGGCGAGCCGCCCAGGGCGCCGATATAATTATACTCGTCCTCACCGGCCCCAATCAAGGTGCTTGAGGCCAGGAACATCAAGGGGTCATAGCCTATCACAGCAGCTATTTGCATGGGCTTGTTCAGTTTGGCATACTTCATGCGGTGCAGGTCCCCGTGCTTGCCTTTGATGAGCTGGATGCCGCATGTATTCTTGTCCAGGATCTGCATGCGGTAGGTCCCCAGGTTCACCCAGCCCGTATCCGGGTCCTTGGTGATGACGCTGACAAAGGTGCCGATGTAGCGGCCGCCATCCAATTCATAGAATTTAGGCACCGGGAACTTAAATAGGTCGATATCATCGCCCTTATCGATATTTTCCTTTACCGGGCCGGTTTCTACCCATACGGGCGGAACCAGTTCCTTGGTCCTGTCCACCCATTCCCTGGCCATCTGGCTCAGGGTGGTTTCCAGTGGCATGTGCATGGCCATGGATAAGCGCTGGGTGGTGGAGAGGGCGCTGACAAACACCGGAGTCTTATACCCTTTGACATTTTCGAACAGCAAAGCGGGGCCGTTTTTCTCCTCATTCACTTTGGCGATGTGGGAGATTTCCAGGTTCCAGTCAACTTCGGCCTTGATCCGCATCAATTGTCCCTCAGCCTCCAGCCGGTTCAGAAAACCCCTCAAATCCGTTACTGCCATACTTGAATCAACCTCCTTGCTCTTTGCAAAAATATTACTTAGCGGTGACCTAAAACGCCCACCACAAGTCCCTTAGGCGTTTTTCACCTGGCCGGGGGCTGAGCCCCAAACTGTCACGGGCCTGCTCTGCAAAATCAGCAGGTTTTTGGGGAACCTCAGGTCTTTGTCAATGGCCCATTCGATATCCTGCGGTTTGCCATAATGCTCTTCGATGGACATGGCCGCTTGAGCAATCGCCTTAATCTCCATGTTGGTCAGGCTGGAAGCAGTCTGTCTGTCTTTGGCTACCTCCTGCTGCACAGTCTCCCCGCTTTCAGGATGCCGGATAAATTCAGTCAGCTTGGGTGAAATCCAGCGTTCCCTGATTTCCAGGGTAGCCTTGTCTACCACAAAGTGGTCAGGGGTAACGAAGCCGCCCACAATTCCTTCTCCCAGGCCCCATGCCGCGTCAATCACTACTTTGCTGCGGTCGCCGCTTACCGGGTCCACGGTAAAGGCAACCCCGGAAGCCTTGGAATTGACCATTTTTTGCACCACCACGGCCATAGCTTCCTGTTCCATACTGATTTCCTTAGATGACCGGTAGTGCAAGGCATGGACAGAGAACAAGCTGGCCCAACATTTAAGGGTTTTCTCCAACACATCCTCTACGCCTGAGACATTGAGGAAGGTTTCATGCTGCCCTGCAAAGCTTGTAGCAGAACTATCCTCCATAGTGGCGCTGGAACGAACGGCTACCAGGGGGGTGCCACCTATCCTGAGCCCCAATTGCTGATAGGCGTCCCTGACAGCTGATTCCACCTGTAATGGGAGCCGCGCATTGAGGATATAGGAATCAAGAAACTCTTTGACCTGTTCGAGCGCTGCTTCATCCATGCCGGATAACCCCTGCTTCAATATCTCATTGAGTTTTTGATTGACCCCGCTGGTATCAGCAAATACGCGGTAAGCGTTTACCGTAATGGAGAACCCGGGCGGGACTTGCTTACCCGCTTTACTCAGTTCTCCCAAACTGGCGCTTTTACCCCCTACAAGAGGCACATCATTTATCGTGCATTCTTCGAGCCACTTAATCATTGTCAAAACCTCCTTAATCCGAAAGGATCTCAACCACTCCTTTTGTGCCATTTATCCGGACCTTCATGCCTGTTTTGATGCCTTCGGTCACTTTTTTACCCCGGGTGATGGTGCCTACCACAGCGGGAATGTTATACTCACGCGCGCAGATTGCCGCATGGGCCAGCATACCGCCGCTGTCTGTAGCCACTCCATTGATTTTGGAGAACAGCGGTGTCCAGGCCGGAGTGGTAAACGGTGCAATCAGCACGTCGCCAGGCATGACCTGGGAGAAACCTTCATGGCCAAAAATTACCCTGGCTGTTCCTTCTATGATTCCAGGGGCGCCCGGGAAGCCTTCGTACCTGTTTTCCACGTCGAGTTCAGGTACGGCCTGGCCTCTGATAACCTCATTGGTCATACCCCAGATCTTGATAAATACCGGATCATCCACCCGGCCCTCGGGCACCGTGCCGATAATGGTGGGCGCTTTCACACTGTGCAGCGCCTGCCAGACGGCCTTGCGCCGCTCCACCATGCTCTTCACCCGCGGCTGGTGCTGGGCAATGGCAATTTTTTTATTCAAGTCGATATCATCCAGGACCTCTTCCAGCTCATCAATGGTCATGAAAAACACATCGTCACTCTCGGCAAAGAATCCCCAGTGGGCCAGGCGGCGGCCGCATTCCTGGATGGCATAGCGCAGCTCGGAGTAGGTCCACTGCTCCACATAGAAGTTGTGGTCTTCGTTAAAGGGATAGGAATACTGAGCATGCTTTAGGGCCTGCAGGAATTCCTCCCTGTCCTCAGCGGGAATTTCATTTACGGTCTTGGCGATGTACTCGTCTCTCTCCTGGATGATCTTTTTGGTGTGCTCTTCGAAGTCAAAGCCGCCTTTCAGGATGTAAGTCTGAATCGTGGAAAAAGCGGGCATGGGATCTTCGATCCAGGTTTGATAGTAGGGATCAAAGAGAGCAGCAGTGGTTCTCCGTCCGTATTTGGCCAGGAAATCGTTGAACTTGCCCAGCCACAGCTTGCCTTTTGTGCTGCCGCCAAGCCGTTCTTCCAGCTCTGCCTGGGTTGAAATCTCATTGAATTCCTCCACCAGTTCCAGTTCGCCGGCCAAATCCGCCAGACGCCAAAGCCCCCGGTCGATTTCATACATCTTGGTCTCAAACCCCTGCAGGAAAGTCCGCATCTGCCTTTCTTCGATGCCGTGCTTCTGGCAGATCGCCTCGAAAGTCATGTAGGCGAAGATGGAGGGATACATGGCGATGAAGTGCAGTTCCCAACTGCGTTTGGAGATTTTTACTGCATCTTTCAGTACTGTAATCAGCCGGTCCAGGGGCAGGCTTTTTTTGTCAATCCCCTTCAGGTAGCTGAGGGATGCAGTCCACTCCTCCACCATGGCCGCATAGCGGTCAGGCCAGTTGTCCAGGGTATCTTTGAGTTTGGCTCCAAATTCAGGCTCTTTGGCCTTAATCACTTCGGGGTCGGTGATGGGCACAGGACCCGGGTAGATGCGGCCGTAATACAGGACATAATCAAACCCCTCTGAATAAGGGAAGGAAAAAAACTCCGAAGCGACACGAGTTCCCCGCGGCCAGTGATAGACCGATGCCCCCATAGGGCTGATGGGAGGGTTGTTGTGCAGGTTGTCATGGAACCATAGTCTTTGGACGTCCGCTTCACGGTAGGCCCTTTCCGGCAGCCACTCCACTTGATGGTCGGCAAATTCCAGGTTTTCGCTGTTCAATTGATTCTCCTCCTTAATTTTTCTTTTCAGTCCACTCTGCTCTTTGCGTGCCCATGGGCCTTCGGCCCTGGGCTGAAATTGGGAAACCGCGAGGAAAGAACTGCGAATATTCTGGAAACTCTAGTGGGACTATCGGGCGTGATGGTTGTTTTCCAAATCACCTCCCCAGGCTTGAATTACCCGGCCTGGCCCCGGAATGGGCTTCACCCCGTCCTGCTTAACCTGCTATTTTTCCTTCTTCTTTTAATTTCTCGGCGATTATCTCCCGCAGCGCCTTCTTGTTGATTTTGGAGTCTGAGGCGAGAGGGAAGGCGTCCACTATTTCCAGCCGCTCCGGTAGTTTATAGGGCGCCAGCTTTTTGCTTTTCAGATAATCCACCATTTCCGCAAAGGTCAGAAATTCCTCGTTCTGGCTGGGGATGACAAAAGCGCAGGCCTTTTCGCCCATAATCGGATCGGGCATAGCCACAACCGCCACATTGGACACTTTGTCATGGGCCATCAGGGCATTTTCGATCTCGCCGGGATAAATATTCTGGCCGCCGCGGATGATGATGTCTTTTTTCCGGCCGGCGATGATGATAAAACCGTCTTCATCGATTTTGGCCAAATCCCCCGGGGAAGCCCAGCCCTCGCTGTCATAGGCTTCGGAAAAGGTCTTTTCCGGGTCGCGGTAGTACCCGCTGGAATTTTGCGGACCGCGGAAGTACAGCTGTCCCACCTCGCCCTGGGGCAGCGCTTTCCCGTTGTCATCGGCAATTTTTATTTCATTACCCGGCAGGGGCCTGCCGACACTGGAGCGGCGTTTTTCCGCCGGGTCGTTCAGGTTGTTGCCGGAAACCGAACCCGTGTCCTGGGAGCCGTAAGTACTGAGGATCGGGCCATGAAAGCGCCTTTCCACTTCTTCCGCCAAAGTTGGGTTCAGGTAACCGCCTGAGCAGCGAGCAGCCCTAATCGAGCTGAGGTCGTAATCTTCCACCGCTTCCTGCATCATCTGGGCCAACTGGGCCGGCACAACGCAGGGGATGGTTACCTTTTCCTTTACGAAAAATTCCAGGGCATCCTTGGCGTTGTACTCATACAAGAGGGCAATTTTCGACGCCACCTGGGGGGCGCAGAAATAGGTGGGAGTTCCGCCTGGGGAACCGGCCCAGGGAGCCACCGCGCAGACCACGTCATCAGGACCGAGCCGCCAGTTTTTGCAGTGGGTTTTTGTACTCCAGAGGCGGGCTGCCAGGGTTTGCTCCACCACCTTGGGAACACCTGTGGTCCCGGTTGTGGTCGTAAGGAAACCTACATGGGTGGGATCCAGCCGCCGGGAAGCAAGGTAGTCGGCGGGATATTTTTCTTCTATGGGGGTGCTGACGATTCCGTCAAAGGATATGGCGCCTGCCGGCAGATCCGGTCCGATCACGATCAGGTTTTTGAGCAAAGGCAGGGACTCCTGTACTTCCTTATACATGGCGTAGTAATCGAAATTGCGGTAAGTGGAGGGAATTACCACAGTAGTTGCTTCGATGAGTCCGAGGATTTCCTGCAGTTCCTTGTGCCGCAGGGTATGCATCAGGGTCATGGCAATGATGCCGGCCTTTTCACAGGCTGCCCGGGCTACGAACCCTTCCACACAGTTAGGCAGTTGGATGGCTACCCGGGCGTCTTTGGGAATTCCCATCTCCACAAAGGTCAGGGCGACCCTGTCCATTTGCTGTTTGGCCTGGGCCCAGGTCAAGCGTCCCCCTTTGGAATCCACCAGGGCCTCTTTGTCCGGATATTCCCTGGCATTCTTCTCCCAGAAGTCGGAGAATACCTGGTCAGTCCAATACCCCTTGGCCCTGAAGTCATCTACTTCCTGCTGGCTGTACCTAACCGGCTGCATACTTGCTATTCCCCCTTAATTCCATTAATTCCAGGAAAGCTTCAACCACCGCTTTACCAAATTCCGGCTCGTCAATATTGGCGTCTATTTCCCTTATTTCCACCTCGTCCTTAAGCAGGCGCCTCAGTTCCTGTGCGAAAATCTGATCACTTTCCGGTTCATAAACAGAGGCCCCCTCGGCATCGAAGGATGACCAACCCCGCTGCGGCATGAGGAACTTTACCGGCCCCTTGGCCAGATTTAGTTTTCTTGCCATCTCCCCGGCCACAAGGACCAACTCTTCCCGGCTCAGGCGGAGGAAGGTCCGCAGTGAGTCCAGGTCGTACTTTTTCCGCTGGTAGTAATCCGGTTTGTACTTGCTTCTGGGCGGTGTCATCAGGTTGACGGCACAAGGCGCTATAACTTGCGGCAAACCCTTCAGTCCGGCAGCTTCCAGCCGTTCCCGACCCGCCGCCCTGGTACCGCCGAGGATTTCCTCACCGACCCCGCCGGGCGCCAAATCGATGACCGCACTGAACATGCCCTCTGTTGCAATCATGTCTTCCATAGCCTTGTCGGCAACCCCCGTGGCGGAAAACCCGATAACCTGATAGCCTTCTTCCTCCAGCCTGCTGCGCACAAAGGCTGCAGTTCTCTCGCACATGCTTAGCATGGTCATGGCAATCAAACCTTTACCGCGGCGGCTTTCTCTGAGCAGCTCGCCGCTCTTTTCCACCATGCCTGCAATGGCTCCGGCGGCCCGAGTCAGAATATCGCCTGTCAGATCGTTTAAGCCGGTAAAATCCACTACGGAATGCAGAATGGCAATGTCTGATGCGCCAAAATAACGGCTGGCCAGGCCCCGGGACGCAGCCACACTGGACACCATCAGCTTAGGAACCCCGAAGGGCAGGACGCGCATGATATTGGTCTCCATCAGGGAATTGGTCGCTCCCCCGATGCCGATTACTCCGTGCACTTTGCCTGCTTCGTATAGTTCGCCCAGCTTGATACCGGCTCCGGTGGTCATGATCTCCCCCAGCTTTACCCGATCCTCGATGGCTGGGCCCGGCTCGCCGCCGCTCCCGAGCCTGAAAATTTCGTCCCTGCCAACATCAGCCGGAATTCCCGCAATTCCCCTGGTGCCAAGGTCCATGACCAAAGCGTTGCAGCCCCGGGCCTCAATCTGTGCTTTCAGGTAGCTGGTCTCAGCCGCCTTGGTGTCAAGGGTGCTGATCACGGCAACAGTCTTTTTCATCCGAATTCACCCCCTTCTCTCAGGTTTATTCTGAATCTTGTGAATATTCGGAAAGATTATTGTCATAGTAACATAGGCCCGCCCCAAAAACTATGAGCATTTCGGGTAAAAATTGCAGCCGCTCCTTAGCTAAAACGGCTAAAAACCTCTGGCCCAAAATCGGTCCGTTTGACGTAAAAGGTGAAGAGTGCGGTTTTCACACCTCGGAAACAGGTAATTTGCCGTTATCTGCAGCGATCCTTCCAGTCCGCCGCCTGTGCCATATCCATCAGGCTCCTTTTCCCACCTCACCGTTCCAACGCTTAAATAAATGGTGCTTGATGCCGAATTGGTCCAGCACTTTGCCCACGGTCTGGTTGACAATGTCATCAATGCTCTCGGGCAGGTGGTAGAAGGCCGGCACAGGGGGCATAATCGTCGCTCCGATTTCCGCCACGCTTGTCATCAGGCGCAGGTGTCCCAGGTGCAGCGGAGTTTCCCGTACCAGCATGACCAGCTTGCGCTTTTCCTTCAGACAGACATCTGCAGCCCTGACCAGAAGGTTGTCATTATAGGAGTTGGCCACAGCGGAAAGGGTCTTGATGGAACAGGGAGCAATCACCATGCCGTCGATGAGGAAAGACCCGCTGGCGATAGCCGCTCCGATATTGGTGTAGTCATAGTCCTTGCCGGCCAAAGCGCGCACTTGGCTCAGCGTATAAGACGTCTCAGTCAGGATGGTCCTTTCCGCGTCAGGCGAGATTACTAAATGAGACTCCACGCCAACTGCCTGGAGACTTTCCAAAAGCCGTACGCCGTAAATCGCCCCGGAAGCCCCGGAAATACCGACTGCAACTTTGATCTGTTTACTCATATCCGCTCCCCCTTACCTACAAAAACTTCAAGGCCAACTGCACCTGCAAATTCACTTCCGCATCTGCCAAATCCAGGCGGGCAATTTCCTGAATCCGCTTCAAACGGTATTTCAGGGTGCCGTCGTTCAAGTACCCCCGGCGGGCGGCAGCCTGGATGTTCTGGTTGTTCTGAAAATACAGTTTCAAGGTCGAAATCAGCTCCGTGTTATGCTTTTTGTCGTAGTCCATCACCTCCCCCAACAAGTTTCTGGTGAACCAGACAAACCGTTCCGGGTGAATCCCCAGCATGCCGTACACGCCCAGCTGTTCATAACCGAAGCAGATGTTGCTCTTGTTTAACTGACGCATAATCTGGTTGGCGGTACAAGCATTGGTATAGTTCTGTCTGGTTTCGGCAATGCTGCCGCTTTTGGCCCCTATCGTTATCCACCACTTCATGGCTGGGAAATCCTTTAGCCCTTCCACCAGCTTTTGGGCCAGATTTTTGACCAGACAGTTATCCTCATCCCGGCAATAAAGCACCACGATCCTGTTTTCCTGAAACCCCAAGAGTCCGTTAGCCGGCATCCCGTCAGTAATGTCGCTGACAAACTTGCTGACCTGGCCCAGCCCGCTGCCCTCAAACTCCATCACCATCAGGCTGATGGGGTACTCCAAAGTTAAACCTGAACGCAAGCACCAGGCCATAACCTGCTCCTCCGTGAAGTTCTCCGCGAAGAGCCATTCGCGCAGCAGGTTTTCAACCAGGCGCCGCCTGTTTTCAATCAGTACCTTTTGTTTAAGAATCTCCAGGGCAATCAATACGCTGGCATCCCGCAGGATCAGTTTTTTGTCTTCCGCCAGGTACTGGTCCAAGAGGTCCACTGTGAGAAATCCGAGGATTTCACCGCCGGCCACAACCGGTGTAAGGCAGCGCCGTGTTGCGTTTCCCGCTTTATCCACTGCCTGGATCACCGCGGTTTCCCGTCTGGTATAAAAGCCCTCCGGTTCCGCAGGCAGGTCTTGCACCATCTCTCTCGAGGAAACAGCCCTGCCCTCCCCGCCTCTGCTTTCAGCCAGGATCATAAACTCTTTATCCTCGATCCAAACTGGCAGACCCAATGACTGGGAGATGGCCTGGGTGATTTGCTGCAGTCCCGCATCCCCCAAGACCAGCCCGGTCAGTTGGTCGTGCAGATCTATTGATTTTTGCATGGCCGCGTGCTGCCTTAGCAGATATTCATTGACCCTGTTCAGCTCCAGGTTTTTTTCCTGCAGTTTCCGGTCTGTCAGCCTGTACAAGCGGGTATTCTCGATGACCATGGCCACTTGGGTGCCCAACAAGACCAGCAAATTCTGGTCATCCTCATTAAAGCCGTGTCCGGTCAATTTGTTGGCGGCAATCAATGAGCCAATCTGGCGGCCGTTGGAAACCAAAGGGACCCCCAGAAAATCTTTGGCCGGGGTGATAAAAGGAAAATTGTCTGGCAGATCATCCCCGTGCAGGCGCAGCGGCGCCCCATTTGCCAGCAAATTGGCCAGTACTCCCTTCACCTGACCGAACGTCTTATGCACAACTTCGCTGCTCCCAAGTTTGTACCTGAAGACATCATATCCCTTGCTCTCAACCTTATTGACAACCAAATAGATCTTTTCAGCCAGGACCATCTGACACACCTGGCGGTAAAGGTCTATGTCCGATTCGTTGAAATCGAGGCCTTCGGACAGGTTCATGACAGTCTCATTCAGCACTTTCCACTGGTTAACCCTGTCCCTTTCCTCCCGCAGCATGTGCTGCAGGCTCTTTACCACCGCATTAGGCTGCAGGTCCTGCCAGTATCTGTCAGCCTCGCTGGTCCATTCCTCTTTGGTCCGGATTTCATACTGGCAGTAAGGATCCCCTTTGGCTATGCACTTTGTTTCCACACAGACCGCATCTCTGCCCATAAATCCGCTGCTGTAGCCGCTGGCGTATCCGACCAAAGTCCAGCACACCGGCTCCAGGGAAGAACCATAACTTTTCAGGTACTCTTCTGCCTCATAGGAGTTGCGCCAGATGCCGCGCATGTAAAAGTGACCTGTGCTGCGGTCATAATCCAAGACCTCATTGGTAACCTGCACAAGTCCTTCCAGGGTATGGATGGTCGGCCCCGCCAACATCCATTCGGCATCGGTTTCCGGGTTAAAGTAATTCTTCACACTCTGGGAGTCGCTGTACCCGCAGCGGTAGCCAAACCGGACCAGCACACCTCTTGCCAGGTCCATCCCCAAAGTCTTGATCAGTTCATCTTTCAATTGACTCAAGGCATCAGCGTGGAACAACAACAGCCTGTTTCCCCGAAAAGAAATCAATCCCTTTTGGGTGTCCAGGCTGACAATATCCTGCAGGTTCATCCATTCCAAACTCATTTCCCATACCTCCCAGGCCCCAAGGCTCCAGAGTCATTTTCGGAAAATTCAGAATGTTTTAAGATAAACTCTACCACACCTGCTACTTCAAATCTATTACCACTTTGGCTAAACATTCACTGGGGGGTTTACCTACTTTGGCTAAATTCCATCCTTCATCATCGGTGTTGTTTAACCTAAGTATAGCAACGAAGCCGGAATCCACAACCGAAATAAGCTGGACGGTGAAAAATAACGGTTCAAAGGTCAGCCTGGCAGACAAAAACAGGAGCTGCTTTTCACTCCTGTTTTTCGACCGTTTGGACCCATTACTTGTAAAGAGTACTTAGGAGTCAGGAGACAGAATTCAGAATGCTTCAAGATACTAACCGTTCTCTCATTCTGACTCCTGTCTCCTGTCTCCTGTCTCCTGTCTCCTGACTCCTGTCTCCTGTCTCCTCAGCAGTTACCCGCCTAGCAGCAGAGAAATCTCCCTGGCAGCTTCCATTGCCGCTGCCGTCGATTTCGCGCCGGTCTTTCCTGACTTTGAACTGCAGGAAAAATACGGCCTCAAGTTTATCTATCCCGATCCGGTACTGGTCATGCCCCTCAAAGACGGCCGCAGTATCTGCCTCTATCAGGACCCGGAAAGCACGGCCAAATCCATTGCCCAGTTTTCGCAGCACGACGCTAAAGCCTACGTGGAAATGTATCACACATTCAAGCAGTATACCGATTTGTTCCTGGGACCCGCGACTTACGAACGCGCCCACCCAACCTTCGAAGGGCTGGTAAAAATGCAGTCCAGCGAACTGGGCCGGCAGATCACCGCGTACTCGGAAAAGACACCCAAGACTATCGTCAATGACATATTTGAAAATGAGCATGTGCGCTCACTCATCCTTTATGCGGCATGTATGTGGGGTCTGGACTACGACCTGGAAGGCCTCGGCTATCTGGTTCCCCTGATGATCAACAGGGCAACCAACTACCGGCTCAGTGTCGGCGGTTCTCACAGACTCTCCCACGTCCTCAGTAAAGTTGTCTATGACAACGGGGGTATGATTTTAGGCAGTCAGCTAATTAAGCGAATCATCGTGGAAAACGGGGCTGCCTGCGGCGTGGAACTAGAGGACGGAACGGTTTATGAGGCCGATTTCGTCGCCAGCACCATCGACCCTTATCAAACCTTTCTTAACTATGTCGGAGAATCAAATCTGAGCAATGACTTCGTCCGGCGCACCAAACAATACAAGTGGGAGGCTTCCAGCCTGTTGGGAGTGCACATGGCCCTGGAACAGGCGCCGAACTTTGCTGCCGCCGAAAAAAATCCTGATGTTAACAAAGCCTTCATCCACTTTGTCGGTTGTGAAACTCAGGACGAATTGATCAAACACTGGGATCTGCTCAAACGAGGAGAAGTTGGGGACGTGGGCTTCAATTGCACTTTCCCCAGCGTCCACGACCCTTCCCAAGCCCCGCCGGGAAGACATACGGGCCTGATATCCCAGCATGCGCCATACCGTCTGCACGGCAACCCGGAAAACTGGTACCGGGAACGGCAGGAGTGGGCGGAAAGGCTGATTAATACCCTTGGTCAATACGCGCCAAACATCAATGAGCATAACCTTTTATGGCGTTATGTCTCAACCCCTGTGGACATTGAGAACAAGTTTCTGGACATGAAAGAGGGATCCTACAAACAAGGTGGGTATTATCCGCTGCAGATGGGTTTCTTCCGTCCCAACGAGGAGTGTTCACGGCACCTTACCCCCGTCAAGAACCTTTACCTCTGCGGGGCCAGCAGCTTTTCCGGCGGCCTGGTGCTCTTCGGTCCCGCCTATAACGGAGCTAATGCCATTGCTGAGGACCAGGGTTTTGAAAAATGGTGGCGGGAACCCGAAAGTGTGGCCCGGGCTAAGTCGCTCGGATTGCTGTAATGAACGCTGAAGCGGCTTAGGCCCGCCGCTCCATAGGGCTAAGAGTATTAAAAAAGGAGGAGTCGCTATGTTGGTTCACTCCACCGGTCTCGGGAAAACCGTACTCACTGCCCAATTCAGCCAACTTGAGCCGAACCAGGAAAGTCAGGAGCATGGGCTGACGATGAAAATCGAAGCAACGGAGCCTGTTCATTGGTATATTACATGTGACCTGGGCGGCGATGACATCAGGAAGGCGCTTAAAATAGCGCTCAAGCCAGCGGTTATGGCCAGAGTTTTAAGGCTCTTGCTGCGCAGGTCCCCGTCAGCCCGGGCTCAGGCCAATTCCGGCAATCAACCTGGCAATGTTTGAATGACCTGAAAGAGGGGAGGATTTTTCGTGGCTGATGCAATCTATGACGCCATCGTGGTAGGGGGTGGACACCACGGTACTATAATGGCCTGTTATCTGCAGAAGGCGGGCTTAAGGACAGCCATTTTTGAAAGGCAGCATGAGCTGGGGCAACTGGAGCAAAGGGGGTGAAGCCTTGCGTTTAGCTGGAAAAGTCGCAGTAGTCACCGGCACAGCCCAGGGCCTTGGCCGGCAATTCTGCCTTAAGCTTGCAGCAGAAGGAGCCAAGGTGATTGCGGCTGATATCAATCTGGCCGGTGCGGAGGAAACCGCCCGAATCATCCGGGAAGCGGGCATGGAGTGCCTGGCAGTGAAAGCCAATGTTACAGAGGAATCCGACACTTTTGAGATGGCGGAAAAAGCTGTTGCCAGCTTCGGTAAAATTGACATTCTCGTAAACAATGCGGCAATCTACGACGGTCTGGAACGAAAATCCTTTTATGAGATTGACTCCGGGGAATTTGACCGGGTCCTGGCCGTAAACGTGAAGGGGATCTGGCTCTCAGCCAAAGCCGTTTACCCGGCGATGAAGCTCCAGGGCAAAGGAAGAATTATCAATATTTCCTCAGAAACAGCCTTTACCGGTTCCCATGGGTTTGTACACTACGTAGCGTCAAAGGGTGGGGTTGTTGCACTCACCAGAGCCCTGGCCAGGGAAGCGGGCCGGGATAACATTTGCGTCAATTCGGTAGCACCGGGTTTTACCGCCACCGCAGCAAGCGCCCACCTATCCAGTCTGGACAGCTATGATGTCAGCCGCAACTGCATCCGGCGCCTGGGCCAGCCCGAAGACCTCTTGGGAATTGTGACTTTTCTGGCTTCCGATGAGAGCGGCTTCATCACCGGCCAAACCATCCTGGTAAACGGCGGACGTGAGATGCGCTAGTCAATTTGGCGCCGTCCCCAAGTGACCCGGGACGGACCATGAAAAACCATTTCCCTGGAAGACGCCATAAAGCAGATGATTAAGTCCAATGATCCGATCGTCCTCAAAGTTGTGGTGGGCTCCTTCCCTGTCCCCAAGACGGAACTGAAAGCGGATCTCTATGGCATTTCAGGCTCGCCAGGAATTGCCGAAGGAATCGCGCGAGTGGTGCTTAACGATACCGATCTGGCTGAATTGAAGTCGGGTGAGATTCTCGTAGCTCCTTCCACCTATCCCAGTTGGACACCGGTATTTCCCCTGCTTAGCGGTGTGGTGGTGGACAGGGGCGCCAGCCTGTCCCATGCCGCCATTGTCGGGCGGGAATACGGTATCCCCGTGGTCATGAATGTCTTTGACGGCAGCAAACGGATCAGGACAGGACAAAGAATCCGGGTCGACGGTGACATGGGGGTTGTCTACTTTATTGATTAACATTGATTAACCGAAAACGCAGAGGAGGAAATGACATGGCTGCCAAGTGGTTGTTTTGGTTTAATGAACTGGGCAGTGGCGACATCAATCTGGTCGGAAAAAAATGCGCCAATCTTGGCGAAATGACCAAGGCCAGGGTCTCTGTTCCTCCCGGATTTGCCCTGTCCTTGGAGGCTTACCAGCGCTACATGCGGGACGCGGGGCTGACAGTGGAAATCAGCGAGTTTTTGCAGCGGTTCGGGGAGCAGGGGCCCAGAACATACGGCGAGTTTGCGGAGGCCAGCGGCTTTATCCGGGCGCTGATGGAAACCAAGCCCATGCCTGCGGATATGGCCGCAGAGATCAGGCAGAATTACCGTTCCCTCTGTGCCCTATGCGGTCAGGACGATGTTGCTGTAGCCGTTCGCTCCAGCGGACCGGTCAGCATGCCCGGCGCTTTTGAAACCTACCTCAATGTAAGAGGCGAAGAAGACGTCATTGCCCACATCATCAAGGTGTGGGCCAGTACCTTTACAGTTCAGGCCATTGGACACAGAGTCAACAACAATCACCCCCTGCTCATCCCGGGCATCGGGGTGGCTGTGCTGAAAATGGTCCGGGCTAAAACGGCCGGGGTTGCCTTCACCATGCATCCGACCACCATGGATTCCACCAAAGTAGTGATTGAAGGAACCTGGGGCCTGGGGGAAAGTGTAGTCGGCGGCGGGGTAAGCCCTGACCGCATCATCGTCGACAAACTGACCGGAGAGGCGGAGAAGCATATCAACCCTAAACTGAAACAAGTCGTTTACAAAGACAAGGGTACACATACCGTCGATGTGCCGGAAGATCGGCAAAATGCCCTCTGCCTCAACGACGACGAGATTAAGCGCCTGGTCGATTTGGCCCTGCAGGTGGAAAAGTACTACGGCGTGCCTCAGGACATTGAATGGGTTTTTGACGATAACCAAGGCGCATGCAGCCTCTACCTGGTTCAGACGCGCAACATCTCTGTAATCAAATCCAGGAAGAAAGAAGCGGAACAAATCGCCGATATGATGCTGCGCAGGGTCTTCCGCTCAGGCGTGGGCTAAGAACCAACTTTATAACTGTTCAGGGAGGGGAAAGCGGTGAGAGAGATTGCGGACCGGATTCGTGAACTAGCGGATCCCTATCTAAAAACCCGGAAGAATGATATCCATACGGATATCTCTTATGGCTATGCTTTAAAGCTTTTGCAGCTCGAACCGGGCGACCCCGCTCTCGTCATCCCTGCCATACTCTGCCATGACTTGGGTTGGAGCAAGGTTCCCGCAGACCTGCAGACCACAGCCTTCGGCCCCAACGCCTTCGACTTCGGCCTGAGAAGAGTGCATGAGGTGGAAGGGGTAAAACTGGCCAGGATCATTCTGCAGCAGGTTGATTATAATCCGGCAAAAATCGAAGAGATCCTGCAAATCATCGATGGCCATGATTCGCGCCTCACCGCCCTGTCCGACAGCGACAAACTGGTGAAAGATGCCGACAAACTTTTTCGCTTTGATCCAGCGGGTTTCCGGGTTAACCTGGAATTGCTGAGCATCGAACCAGCCACCCTCATCCAATACCTGTCTGACCGCATCGAACCGTGGTTTTTCACATCCTCAGCCAAGCGCCTGGCCATGGACAACCTCGCCAAACTCAAACGCCTGGCCATCTAGGACGCACGGACGGTTCTGGCTGTCCCAGCGAATGTCAGAAGGACAGATCCTTTGACACCGCTACCTTTTGTTTAAGCCCAGTATTGCTGCAGTCCACCTCGCCCCTATGGTTAAGCCGGTGTCAGTGAACCTGTCCCCTTGACACAAAGCATTGGGTGAGCTGGGTTTGCTGGTGTGCGAGGCAGACCAGCGATGAATCAGTCCTAGCTAGATTTCAGCCTGAAAAGGGGGGGCTAGGTTGCAAACCATAGAGTTTAACCTGAACGGCCGGAACAAAGTTACCCCCGCCAACCCGGAGCGGAGCTTACTTTCAGTCCTGCGTGAGGACTTCGGCCTCACCGGTACAAAACAGGGCTGCGGTAAGGGTCAGTGCGGCAGCTGCGCTGTTATAGTGGACGGTAAAGTCCTCATGTCCTGCCGTATACCGGTTCGAAGCGTGGCCGGGAAAGCAGTCACCAGCATCGAAGGGATCGGCAGCCCCGACCACCCTCACCAGATTCAACAGGCCTTTGCCCTGAGCGGCGCCGTCCAGTGCGGTTTCTGCACTCCGGGCATGGTGATCCGGGCCAAGGCCTTGCTGGAGAAGAATCCTGACCCCTCCCGGGAAGAAATCATCCGGGCCTTTCAGCCGCACCTCTGCCGTTGCACCGGGTACGAGAAGATCATTGCGGCCGTTCGCATCTCCGCCCAGGCCCTGCGCGGCGAGGTCGACCTCCCCTCTCTCCAGCCTGATCCAGGCAGTCACCCGGTAGGACATTCCATCCCACGCCGTGATTCCCTCGCCAAAGCTGCTGGTACGGAACGGTACGCAGCGGACCTTCAACCGGATAATCCGGTGTACCTGAAAGTTCTGCGCAGTCCCCATCCCCACGCCCGGATTATCAAGATCGATACCGGCAGGGCTGCGGCAGCGCCTGGGGTCTCAGCCGTATTTACGGCAGCCGATGTGCCGGGAACCAACCGGCTAAAAATCTCCCTGGCTGACCAGCCGCTGCTGTGTGACGACAAGGTTCGCTTTATTGGGGACCCAGTAGCGCTTGTGGCAGCTGAATCAGAGCAAGCGGCCACCTGCGCCCTGGCCCTGATCAAAGTGGATTATGAATTGCTGCCGGCAGTGTTCGACCCACTGGATGCGCTTCGTGCCGGAACGCCGCAAATTCATGCCGGCCGCCCCAATCTCCTGGCCGACCTGAAAATCGAGCGCGGCGACCCGGCAGCAGGATTTGCAGCATCCTCAGTAGTCATTGAGCAAACTTTTAGTACTCCTTACATCGAACATGCCTACCTGGAACCTGACGCCGGCATTGCTTACCTGGATGAGCAGGAGCGTCTGGTTATCGCCGCCGGCAGTCAGAATATCCATCATGACCGGAAATCGCTGGCTGATGCTTTGGGCATTTCGGCAGACCGGTTGAGGGTAGTGCAAACCCCAACCGGCGGAGCCTTTGGCGGCAAGCTGGATATTTCAGTGCAGGGTTTTCTCGGGCTGGCGGTCCTCAGGCTGGGACGCCCGGCCAAATTGGTTTATTCCAGGGAAGAAACCCACCTCAGCACCTCTAAACGACATCCCTTTCATATCAAATGCAAACTGGGGGCAGACCGGTATGGGAAATTAACTGCTCTGGAGATGGATATTGTTGCCAACACCGGAGCCTATGCCACTTTTGGCAAGAGCGTAATGAACCGTGCCCTCATCCATGCCACCGGCCCCTATCGCATCCCCCACGTGCGCTTGCGGGGCCGCGTAGTTCACACAAATGGGCCTGTGAGCGGCGCGATGAGGGGATATGGGGTGCCCCAGACAACCTTTGCTATCGAAAGCTTGCTGGATATGGCAGCAGCCAAGCTTGGACTCGACCCCCTGCAGGTGCGGGCGCTTAACGGCTACCGTCAAGGTAACCTTACGGCTACCGGTCAGGTGCTGAACCATGAAATTGGCCTGCAAACCTGCTTGGAAGGACTCAGGCCTGCCTATGAGGAAGCAAAGAAATGGGCCGCCCAGGACAGCGGTGAGTTCAAGCGCGGGGTCGGTCTCGCTGCCATGTGGTTTGGCCCCGGTAAAAGTCAACCTGACGAATCCGAAGCCCGGATTGAGCTGCTGCCCGATGGCCACGTCCGGCTCCGTATCGGAGCTGCTGACATGGGCCAGGGCTCTGATACTGTTCTGGCTCAAATTGCGGCTGAAGAACTGGGCATACCCTTTGCCGCGGTCGACATTCATTCCACTGACACTTCGACGACCCCTGACGGAGGTTATACCTCGGGCAGCCGGCAAACCTATATTTCCGGCGGTGCCGTTAGGGAGGCCGCTGTCGCCCTGAAGGCCGCGCTGTTGGATGCAGCAGCCCGGCATTGGAATCTGGCCGCAGAGGAGCTGGAATATGCCAACGGTCTGGTTTTCGGCAGCAGTCGGGACAGACAGCCGCTCTCATTAGCCGACCTGGCCCGGCAAGGCTTGGTGCGGGGCCGGTTCTGCGGCCGGAGAACCGGGCAGATCACCAACCTCGACCCCTCAACGGGACAGGGAATTCCTTATGAGACCTTCACTTTTGGCGTCCAGATGGCGGAAGTGGAAGTCAACACGTATACAGGTGAAACCAAAGTCAGGCGGGTCCTGGCGATACATGACTCTGGGACTCCCATCAATCCAATGCAGGTAGAGGGGCAGATTGAAGGTGGCATAGTCATGGGACTGGGCTATGCTCTGAGCGAGGAGTTTGTACCTGGCAGTTCGGAAGATTTCACCCGCTACCGCATTCCCAGGTTCCGGGATGCCCCTGAAGTTGTGACTGCGCTGATTGACATTCCCCGTCCCGGCGGACCCTTTGGTGCAGCCGCCATCGGCGAATGCGGCCTGGTTGCCACTGCCCCCGCTATTACCAACGCCATCGCCCAGGCCTGCGGAGCCAGGATCTCTAACCTCCCGGCAACCAAAAACAAAATCAGGGCTCAATTCCTCAAACCCTGAAAATAGCGCATGGCTAAAAACCGAATTTAGTCAGAGCATCAGGCAGGGAGCTAAGTTTGTCAATTACCAAGTCAGGCTCCTCTCTCAGGAGCACCTCCGGCTTATTCTCCCCACCCAAGATGATGCCGACTTTCACCCCAGCCTTTCTGGCTGCATAGAGGTCAGACAGGCTGTCCCCGATGTGGATTACTTCATCCTTTGCTGTCCCGAAGGTGGTGATTGCTTGTAACAAACCTTCCGGGTCAGGTTTTAGGACATTCACGTCATTTCTGGATACCGTGATGGAAAAGCTCTGATCCAGGCCAAACTTGGGCAGTACCTTTGCTAAGCTGATACGGCCAATATTGGATACCAGGGCCAGGCGGTATCCCTCCAGCCGGTGTAAAGTTCCGGCCAGACCGTCAACCGGCAGCCACCGGGAAGTCGCATCCAGATCATACTTATCATAAATGCCGGCTATGATTGACACCAGGTAACCATTGGCAAAACCCCATTCTTGCTCCTTTTCCTCGACATAATTGTAAATAGCCGCATAGTTCATCCCTTGCAATACTGCCGGATCAATACCTTCTCTGGACATTGCCGCGATGACCTCTGTCACCGCTCCATCAAGATTCCATTGAAAGTTGACCAAAGTGCCCTCAAAGTCAAAAGTGATTAATTTCATCTTTACCTCATCCCAACACGTTAATGACAAATCTAAAAATTCTGACAGTTATCCCTCTAATGATATTCTCCATAGCCTATTCATTTCCTCTAACCTGAAATTAAGTTATGCCTGAGGTGACGATTCCCACTCCAGACCCGATAGAGGCCCGGAAAGCGGCCCTGACGGTGAGCTAACGTAAAGAGGCCAAAGCCTAACTCGTGAAGAGTGGGGCATTGGCCTTTTTGTTATGACCGTTGCAAATAATTAATTATTTTAAAGACTTCAACGATATTCCTTTGCCCGTTCCTCTCCTCTTAGTACCCTAAGCCCACCCTCGGCAAGAGCCAAAAGCTCCTCCTCTCCGGGGTAAACTACTACGGGGGCAAGAAAACTTACTTTTTCAGTGATTGCCTGTATGACAGCTTTGCCATGAGCTATTCCGCCGGTAAGAATTATTGCATCTATTCTCCCGTTGAGGACAGGAGCGCAACTGCCAATCTCCTTGGCAACCTGGTAGATAAAAGCATTATAAATCAGTCTAGCTTCAGGTTCCCCGGCTTCAGCCTTTGTGGCAACTGTTTTAAAATCATTAGTGCCAAGGTAGGACACCATACCCCCAAAGCCATTGATCTTTTTTTCCATTTCAGTACGAGTATATTTTCCGCTAAAGCACATCTGCACCAAGTCGCCCACCGGTACCCCGCCGCTTCTTTCAGGCGAAAAAGGGCCTTCGCCGTTAAGGGCATTGTTTACATCTACCACCCTACCCAGTTGATGCACTCCGACAGATACTCCGCCACCAAGGTGAGCCGCAATAAGCCTTAGTTCTTCATACCTTCTGCCGATGTCTCTGGCATACCTTCTCGCCACGGCCTTTTGATTCAGAGCATGGAATATGCTCTTTCTCTCAATCTCGCTCATCCCGGAAACGCGCGCCACAGCCTCGATTTCGTCGACCACGGGGGGATCGACCACAAAAGCGGGTATGTTGAGCGGCCCGGCAATAGAATCAGCAAGGATACCGCCTAGATTTGAAGCATGCTGACCCTGAACGCCGCTTCTTAAAGTTTCAAGCATTTCGTCATTTACCAAGTAAGTACCGCCAGGCACCGGTTTTAGCATCCCTCCCCTGGCCACTACTGCACTGAGCTCATCTAACTTAACCTTTTCCGCACTTAGAACCCGAAGTATTGCAGCCAAGCGAAACTGCAACTGGTCATAAATAGCCGGATATCTGCTTAATTCTTCCGATGAATGCCTGATAGTAACCTCAAAGGTTTGATTTTCATCTTTATATACCCCGATTTTCGTCGAGGTTGAGCCAGGATTGATGATCAATAATTGAAACGTCATAGTTAATCACCCAAATGCTTTTCTGTGTTTTGACTTAGAAGTTGCCCGTTTTGATTAGCGACTAAAGCAGCCAGTACAATGGAGTTGACTTTTGCCTTGTGACTGTCAGCCCTTGAAGTTATGATCACAGGGGCAGCCGTTCCTACCAGGATCCCGCCGTACTTGGCCTTTGACGTATAGGTCAGTGTCTTGTACATCACATTTGCCACTTCAAAATTAGGCAGCAGGAAAATATCAGCCTTGCCGGCCACCGGTCCCGACAAGCCTTTGTGACTGGCTGCCCGTTCTGATATAGCAGTGTCCAGCGCCAAAGGACCATCGACTACACATCCCGTGATTTGTCCCCTGTCATTCATTTTAGAAAGGATAGCTGCATCGGTCGTGGCCGGTGAATCAGGATTTACCACTTCAACTGCACAGATTGGCGCTACCTTTGGGTTTCTTACCCCAAGAGCATGCGCTACAGCCACTGCATTTTTCAAGATATCTATTTTAGCTTTCAGGTCAGGGTACATATTGAAGGCAGCATCCGTAATCAGCAAAAACCGGTTAAAGCCGGGAACTTCAAAGACGGCCACATGGGAAATAAGCTGCCCTGTTCTTAAACCTTTCTCTTTGTTCAGCACAGCTTTGAGCAAGCTTGCCGTATCAATTAGCCCCTTCATGACCATATCGGCTCTGCCGGTAGAAACTAACTCTACCGTCTCCAAAGCAGCCCTTTCAAGATTGGGCTGATGAATCAGTTCAAAACCGGTGATATCCAAGCCGATTTTTTCAGCAGCCGCCTGAATCTTTTGCTTGTCGCCCACGAGTATTGCATCAACGGCGCCGGCTGTTTTGGCATCCCTTACCGCTTCCAGGACCTCTTCATCCTGGGCTACAGCTACTGCTACTTTTTTGGTATTATTGTTTTGTATTTTTGCAAAAATCTGGTCAAAACGTTTAATTACTCTCACCTTTTCTGTCATTATCTAAAGTGTCCACCGTTTATTATCTTTGTTAGAATAGCCTTTGTCAACAAAAGGCGATTTAGTCCTTTACTTGCTATGCCCCAATAGGATGCCCATTTGCCAGAACAGTAAAAAACAGCAAAAAAGGTGACAGCCTTCGAGCAACTGGCTGTCACCTTTTTTTTGCTGTTTACTTTGACCAGCCCCGGCTGTATTCACCGGCGCAGGGGATGCACACGATCTTGCCGTCCTTGACTCTCGCCCTGCTCTCAGCCACTGACTCCCCGCACTCGGCGCACTCGAGGGACTTGAACAGCCGGGCCATGCCGGGCAATTCCAGAGCAACTTTGCTGAAAGTGCAGAACTTGTCTTCCGGCAGGTCCAGCACCTCATGGACTCTTTGATGTTTGTTTTCCGTTTCAGAATGCAGCGCTGAAACTTTTATGGCAATGCGTACGGCTTCTCCGTTTTTGCGGTTGCCAATGGTGTAGACCTGTTTCCCATGGTCCCGGAACAGCATGTTACCCTTACCCATGGTACAGCCTGTCATGGACTGGATAGCGTCCACAGCGCAGGAATCGTTCTCGACAATTGCGACGAGTTCTTCGTCCCCCGCCCTGTGCACTCCCAGTTCCCTCAGGGCAATCTCAGCTACCCGATAACCAATGGCTAATCCCGGGCAGGTGTGGCCATGAAAATTCACAGCGTCTTCCCAGGGAGTAGTCTCCATACACATAGGTATTCCCCCTTCTGTCCGCAGAATTAAATTGCTTTATTTCAAGTATACCCCCTATAGGTATATAAGACAAGCTATACTCGGCAAAAGTTGCCGAGTATATGCTTTCTTACGAATAGGATGGCCATTTCAAGTCATACCAAGATCGAGAATTGAAAATTTGTGGAAGAAGAGTTCATCTGACTGCCACAGATGACCCAACATCAGCGTTTTTCATCCCACTTGGTGACCCATAAGGTCATGGTTGTTTCCTGAGGTACAAAAACGCTAGGTC
Organism: Bacillota bacterium; assembly: GCA_021811155.1. Lineage (GTDB taxonomy): Bacteria > Bacillota > Desulfitobacteriia > Desulfitobacteriales > JAJXUE01 > JAJZPO01. The sequence continues at coordinate 45,753 of JAJZPO010000004.1, forward strand.
AAGCGTCCTAGCGTCATTAGGTGATTATAGACTTGAGACTACCCCGGCGCAGCGCGGGCAGAGGCTGGAATGCTCCTCATTTTGGCCGACTTCTTCGGAATACATCCAGCAGCGCTCGCATTTTTCTCCGGGCGCCTGCTCTACAATCAGGTACAGGCCAGGATGCTGCTCGCCTGCTACTGCTCCGGCGGGAGGTGTATCTCCGGGCCGGTGCAATTTGACTTGCGAGACGATAAAGATTGAGGCCAGCCGGTCCTCTTCCACCGCGAGAAAATCATACAGATCCTGGAGCGGGAAAATATCAACTTTGGCGTTCAGGGAATGGCCTATCACCTTGTCCTGGCGCGCCAGTTCCAACGCCTTGGAAACGTCGCTGCGCACAGCGAACATCTTTTCCCATTTCGCTTCCAGTTCTCCATTCAGATATTGTTCCTTCACCTCAGGCATCAGGCTGAGCTGTACGCTGTTGGCCTCCCCGGGCAGGTGGGGCATGTGGCGCCAGACCTCTTCCATGCTGAAGCTTAGGATGGGGGCCAGGAGACGCACAAGGTGGGAGGTAATCTCATACATCACGCTCTGCGCCGCCCGGCGGTCGCCTGAGGCAGGGGCTTCGGTATATACCCGGTCCTTGACGATGTCCAGATACAGAGCGCTCATTTCCACACCGCAGAAATTGTGCACAGCGTGGAAGATCGCATGAAATTCGAAATTGCGATAGGCATCCAGCACCCGTTTGGTGAGGGAGTGCAGCTTCAGAAGCGCCCATCTGTCGAGTTCGGGCAAAGCCTCGTAAGCCACCCTGTCCTTGGCCGGGTCGAATTCGTAGAGGTTCCCCAGCATAAAGCGGATGGTATTGCGGATCTTGCGGTAGGCTTCGGAAATCTGCTTTAGGATGTTGGGGGATGCTGCCACATCGGACTTGTAATCCGCCGAAGAAACCCACAGCCGCAGGATGTCGGCGCCCATATCCTTAATAACATTCAGGGGATCGATGCCGTTCCCCAAGGATTTGGACATTTTCCTGCCCTGCTCATCCACCAGGAATCCGTGGGTGAGCACAGCTTTGTAAGGGGCTTGGCCAAAGGCCGCTACTGATGTGGAGAGGGAAGAGTTAAACCAGCCCCGGTGCTGGTCCGAACCCTCCAGGTACAGGTCCGCCGGCCAGGCAAGGCCTTTCCGCTCCTGCAGGACCCCAACATGGCTGGTACCCGAATCGAACCAGACGTCCATAATGTCGGTTTCCTTGCGGAATTTGTCCCCGCCACAGCTGCACTTCATACCAGGCGGAAGCAGGTCTGCCTCACTCAGGGCAAACCAGGCGTCTGAACCCTCGGTCCTGAATATCTCCTGGATCCGCTTGATAGTGTCGTCATTGATTATTTCCTTACCGCAGGATTCACAGTAGAAAATCGGAATCGGCACGCCCCAGGTGCGCTGACGCGAAATGCACCAGTCTCCCCTGTCAGCTATCATATTGTAAATACGGTCCCTGCCCCAGGCCGGAATCCATTCCACCTTGTCAATTGCCGCCAGGGCTTCCTGCCGAAAGCCGTCCACCGAGGCAAACCACTGCTCCGTGGCCCGGAAAAGAATCGGATGCTTGCAGCGCCAGCAGTGGGGATAGGAGTGCTCGATAAAATCGAGTTTTACCAGGGCGCCCTTTTCATCTAATGCTTTGGTGATTTCCTTGGTTGCCTTATCCACGGGCATGCCTGCGAATGGCCCGCCCTGCTCGGTAAATTTGCCCTGGTTATCCACCGGGCAAAGAACTTCCAGGCCGTACTCCTTCCCTACCAGGAAGTCTTCTACCCCGTGGCCGGGTGCGGTGTGAACGCAGCCTGTACCGGCTTCAAGGGTAACGTGCTCTCCCAGGATTACCAGTGAGTCCCGCTCGAAGAGCGGATGGCGGCAGACCATGCGCTCCAGCTGCCGGCCCTTGAATGTCTTGAGGATCTGGTGAGATTCAAGCCCGGCGGCGGCTGCAAAGGACTCCATCAGTTCCTTGGCCAGGATCAGCTTCTCCCCGCCCGTCTCAACCAGCACATACTCAAATTCAGGATGCACGCTGATAGCCAGGTTGGCCGGAATGGTCCAGGGGGTGGTGGTCCAGATTACCACAGAGGTATTCTCCTCCGGGAAAAGCCCTTTGGCATCAGTCACCGGAAACTTCACGTAGATTGATGCGGAGCGCTTGTCGGCATATTCCACTTCTGCTTCCGCCAGCGCTGTCTCGCAGGATGCGCACCAGTAAACGGGCTTTAGGCCTTTGTAAATATAGCCTTTTTTGGCCATCTCGCCGAAAACCCCTATTTGCGCCGCCTCGTAATGGGGGTCGAGGGTGACGTATGGTTGTTCCCAGTCCCCCCGCACACCCAGTCGTTTGAACTGGTCGCGCTGAATGCCCAGGTACTTCAGGGCATACTCCTTGCACTTCTGCCGGAATTCAACCGTGCTCACAGCATGGCGGTTGATGCCCAGCTTTTTGATAACCTGCTGCTCGATCGGCAGGCCGTGCGTATCCCAGCCCGGCACATAGGGCGAGTCGAAGCCGTCCATGGATTTGAATTTGACTATGATATCCTTCAGCACCTTGTTAAGGGTGTGTCCCAGATGAATATCCCCGTTGGCGTAGGGCGGTCCGTCGTGGAGAATGTACTTGGGCTTGCCCTGGTTGGCCGCCTCAACCCGGGAGTAAATGTCCTCTTCTTCCCAGAACTTAAGAATCTCCGGTTCCCGCTGCGGCAAATTCGCCCGCATGGGGAATTCGGTTTGCGGCAGGTTTAGTGTTTTGCTGTAATCCATGCTTCTTCCTCCAAAATGAATTAACCTTCCCATCCCGAAAGGGACGAGAAGGCTGTCTCGCGGTACCACCCTTGTTGCCGGCAGCGCCGGCCCCTCGAGCCCCTCTAACGGCGGGGAACCGGGACCTGCTAATGAAAAGTTCGCAAATCCGTTCAGGGGTGATTTTCAGCTGAAACTATCCCCGGGCTTGCACCTTTCCCCGGTCGCTTTAAGGAGTCGTCCCGCTTACTCTCCCCGTCATCACATTTCACATATTGCCAAAAGTAGTCAGAATTCAGTAGTCAGAAGTCAGAATAATTCCAGACAGTAAGGCATCCTAACGTTTTCACTTCCGAATTCCGAATTCCTAGCTGTAGTATTAGTATAGCCAAATAAAGCATTTTGTGTCAACCCGGCGCTACCTCATTGACCTTCCCACCAATCTTTAGAACTATGAAAGTAGTGGGACCCCTGGCCGCAAACGTAGCCGGCATGCATAATGGGGCCCCCACGAAATTTCATCCTGAAAAACAATCCCAAGAATTTCGCGGGGATAAGGAAGCGAGCATTCGTGCCAAATTGGGGTCCCCACGAAATTAAGTCCCAAGAGAAGTGCACCGGAATTTCGTGGGGTAATCGGAAGGGCGCTCGCCGAGCATGCTAACGGCTCCTCCGTAATGCTTCTCTGCGCAGAAAGAAAATTCACCCTTGAGCTTACCGGCCTGTTTCATTCAGCAGTGGTGCCGCATAGCGGCATGGAAGTCTGAGTTCTGACTCCAGATTAATCCAACAAGGTCTGCAGTTTTGCCCGTATCTGCTCAAGGGTCATACCGGATACCTCCAGGGTTTTGCTGCGGGAAGTCTCTCCGCTGCTGATGCGCAAATTGCTTTTGGCAGTCCCTAACAAGGCGGCGAAGAACTTGATACAGGCCGCGTTGGCCTCACCGTCCACAGGCGGGGAGGTTAGCCTGACCTTAAGTGCGCCCTCCATCACCCCGGCCAATTCGTTTTTGGCAGCCCGGGGCTGGACTCTTATTCTGAACTGCACTCCCGTCTTAGCTTCTTTAAGTTCAAAAGTTGCCGACATCCTAACACAAGACCCCCAAAAACGAGCCAATAGAAAATCAAACAGGTCGAATCCAGACCGTAACCGGGTAACTCAAAAACGAGTCAATCGAGAACCGTCCCCGAGTGACTCACGGACATGCACTCGGACCTCGGGCCTCGGACATCGGACCTCTGTGTCAGACGGCCTTCGGACCGGCCAGGGGCTTGTCGGGGGCGGAGTTGTCCGCCTTTTCCAGAGTTTCGGCTATCTTCAGGTGGGTGAGCAGGAAAGTCCTGAACTGGCTGCGGCAGGCGTCGTATTGGCGGCGAAGATCCTCGTATTCGAACAGCATCTTATCCACCTTTTGCCTGGCCTCCGCCAACAGGCTCTCGGCGTGGGAGCGGGCTTTTTCGACGATTAGCTCCGCTTCGCGGTTGGCATTATGGCGCACATCTTCTGAAGTTTGCTGGGCCAGGACCATGGTGTTGTGGAGGGTGCTTTCAATCTGCCTGTACTGTTCCAGGGTCCGGTTAGCCTGTTCCATCTTCTCTTTTAGTTCGTAATTCTCTTTGAACAGGAGTTCGTAATCCTGGGAGACTACCTCCAGAAACCTGTCCACTTCGAGCGAATTATAGCCCCGGACTGCCTTGCGAAACTCCCTGTTCACAATGTCCATCGGTGTCAAATGCAAACCACTCACCCCGTCTTCATGTTGTCCCTACTAAACCGGCTGACCCTGAGCCAAAAGTCGCCGAAAAACCCTTCCAATCGACGTTGGCTAACACGTTTAGAATCCGCTCTGCTCCCAAAACGACCTTTTTCGCTAAGATAAAAGAACCGCCCCCTCGTCCTAGCCGGCCTTTCGTTAGGACGTTCAGAACCGTCCCCGGCGTCCTAGACAAGGCGGTGCAGGGTCAACGGCGTGCGGCCTTTTTTAGTTTGGCCGCGTATCTCTGCAACCGTCACCCGTCCCAGGCCGCGGCAGGAAATCACATCACCCTGTTTAATCTGGAAACTTAGTTCTGTAACGGGACGCCAGTTAACCTTCACCTTCCCTGCCTCTATTTCCGCCGCGATTTTGCTGCGGGAAAGGCTGAAGCCCTCTCCGGCCACTGCATCCAGGCGGAGGGATGGCACAGTGGCGGTGATCTCTTTGAGTTTTTCCTGCGGCAGGACCGGTTCATCCTCCCCTGCCTGGCGCACCCGCACAGGCGTTTTACCCACCCGGGCCAGGTTTTGCGCCACGTAGCCTGAGATGCTCTCGTCCAGTGCCACCCAGGCCCGGTCAGGCAGGCAGATAATATCTCCAAGCTTTTCCCGTTTCAACCCCAGTCCTAACAAAGAACCCAGGTAGTCCCGGTGGCTGAGGCTTTGAAATTCGGAACCGGTTTCCAGTATCAGTACGGCAATACCGGCATCCTGAGGCTGCAATTCCCTGAATGCCGGACCCAGCGCGAGCTTGCGCCTTTCCGCAGTGGGAAAGCCGCCCCAGTCCAGGAACTGAAGGTCCATCCCCCGTACAATTCCCTTTGCCAGGTCCAGGTGGTAGGGGTCCAGAAAATCGCCGCTCTCCACACTATGGCGCCTTAGTACGTTTTCGGCCTTATCTAAAACTTTGACCAGGGCCTGTCTGGCGTCCTGGTCCCCAATGTGCGGCAAAAGTTTTTCCCGGTTAAAGTTCACTAAAACATTCTCCCTGCTAACCCTAACAAGCTGTATAACACCGGCCGGACCAGATACTGCAGCAGGAGCAACACAATTAACGGCGAAAAATCAATGCCAAAACCGCCGGCGTTTAAAGAGAAACGGCGGAAAGGCCTGAGCATTGGTTCCGTCGTTTCGTACACGAAGCGAAAAATGGAATTATACGGGTCGTGCGGAATGAATGACAGAATGATGCGCGCAAAAATCAATAGTTGCAGCACATATAGCGCAGTATCAATTATATTGGCAATTACTAACATTCGCAGCCCCCGTTTACTTTTGACCTATAACAGACCAGAGCAGTCCCTTTTCATTCAGAACGTCTTCTTTGGCTTCTCCCGCGATATCCACATTGTTGGGCACGAACAGGAAAATCCCGTTGCCAACCTTTTGCATGCTTCCGTTCAGGGCATAGGTGGTGCCGGAGACAAAATCCACAATGCGCTTAGCCAGGCTTTTTTCCGCTGCTTCCAAATTGACTATGACCGGTCTGCGGTTCTTCAACTGGTCGGCGATGCCTTGTGCCTCATCAAAGGATTTTGGTTCCATGATCATAACTTTCATCTGTTTCTGGCTGTGGATGCTGAAAACCTGAGCACCCTTGCGCTGGCGAGGTTCTTCCGCCCTTTCCGCCTCTTTTTCAACTTCCTCTTCGATGATTTCCTCTTCAGTTATTTCGTCCTCAAAACCCATCATGCTCATGACCCTATCCATGAATTTTTTGCCCACGGACTATACCCCCTTTTTATTAATTTCTGGGACCGAAAATTCCGCTCCCAATCCGCACCAAATTTGCCCCTTCTTCTACCGCAACCTCATAGTCATTGCTCATTCCCATGGACAGCCAGCGAATCTCCAGAGAGGGGAATCTGACCTTAACCCGCTGCGCCATTTCCGCCAGTCCCCTGAACACCGGTCGGGTTTCTTCCGGATCAGGCGCCAGCGGAGCCATGGTCATCAACCCCTGGATTGACAGTCCGGGATAAGACGCAATTTCCGCCACAAAATCCATGACCTCTTCCGGTGCGAGCCCATACTTGGTGTCCTCGCGCGAGATGTTGACCTGGAGCAGGACCGGAATTACCAGTCCCGTGGGCTGGGCAGCGCCCGAAAGTTCCCGGGCCAGGTTAAGCCGGTCGAGGGAATGAACCAGACTGGCCCGGCCAATTACTTGCTTAACCTTGTTGGTCTGCAGGTGGCCAATCAGGTGCCAGGTGACCCAGTCGTTGAAATAGGGCTGCTTGCGCACCAACTCCTGCACCCGGTTTTCTCCGAAGTCCTGAATCCCGGCTGTCAGGGCGTCTTGCATTGCCTCAGGTTCTACTGTCTTTGTTACGGCTACCAGTTTAATGCCCGCAGGGTCTCTGTTTACCCGGGCCGCGGCCTCCGCTATTTTCTGCCTGACCGCAAGGATGTTCTCTGAAATTGACACACCTAGACCTCCACAGACACAAACAACCTTAATTGAAGCGAATTCTACGCTCTACCTAGAAAATCCTGCCTGGTTTATGGTTTTAATGGAAAAAAATATATCCTCAGTAGACGATGTTGACCACCTGTCCGTCTTTCACATAAGCCGGGGTTGTGATTACAGCATCCCCATTTTTCAGCCCGCTTACACAGACTTTGTCCCCTGATTGCGCCAAAACCTGTACAGGCTGCCAGGAAACCACACCGTCCTTAACCCGGAACACGCCTTTCCCCCCCTGCCTCTCCAAGAGCGCAGACACCGGAATAACTTCACCTTTAGCCGGCTTTTTGTCCAGCAGGCTAACCTTAAGATACCTTTTCCCCAGGGACTGGGGCAAAAATGTATTCAAGGCTGCGGCCACACCGTCAGCAGGCCCGGTTTTGCCGATTTTGACAACCTTGGCATTGTATTTTTGCCCGCCCAGTTCCACAGCAACACTGTCACCTACAGCCAGCACCACCCCATCCTGGGGCTGGTTAAACACCAGGTAGGTCGGCAGCAGGTTGTCCACTACCTTGAAGACCGCCTGCCCGCTCTGAACCGTATCCCCCGGAGGCGGGGAAGGCTTCAAATCCTTAAATTTCGCCATGTCCCATTCCAGCAGGTTCTTCGGGGTCAACACTCCTTCCAGACCGTCCACCCGGTAGCTGATCAAACCTGAACCGGGGTTAGCAAGGCTCAGGCTTGTCCCCTGGGAAAGGATACGGGCTATCAGGCTCCCCTTGGCCGCTCTGTCTCCTTCAACTATAACCTTGTCGATTTTGCCGGCCGCAGCGGTGGTAACAACCGTTTCAGAATTGACCACCAGGGCGTCAACCTCACGGGGGACTGCCAGGCTTCCCTCCTGGGCGGTAACTACCTGAACCTGGCGGGAAATAATTATGTGTTGGGCCCAGAGGATTCCACCGCCTGCTATGGCCAGCAGCAAAGCAGCCACCGCCAGCCGGAACAGAGTCCGTCTGATAAAACGCGCCGTTTTGCTCCGTCTCTTCTTTTCTTCCGCCATCTCTTTCTCCTGTTGCTCTTAAGCAGGCGAGTCTTCCGTCTTTTGCGGCACCCGGATCTTGAATACCGTTCCGCGCCCAAGCTCCGACTCTACCTGCAGTGTGCCTTTGGCTTGTTCCACAATGTGTTTGACAATTGACAGGCCAAGACCCGTCCCTCCCATTTCCCGGGAGCGAGCCTTGTCCACCCGGTAAAAGCGTTCAAATATCCTGGCTAAGCTCTCCCGCGGGATTCCCTGCCCGGTATCACCCACCCGGATCAAGATGCCTTCCCCGTCTTCTTCCACCTCAAGCCACACCTTGCCCCCGGGCGGGGTGTATTTTATGCCGTTTTCCATCAGATTCAAGAAAACCTGGCTTAAAAGTTCTTCCCCCATCCCGACCCTGGGCAGGTCTTCCGGCGCTTCCACCCTGAGTTCTATGTTCTTGGCCCGGGCCAGTGGTATCAGGACCTGTGCCACCTTGTCATAGGCGCCGGCTGCCGAGGCAGCTCCGTCCCCGCTCCTTTGTTTGTTTTCCAGGTGTGACAGTGTGAGCAGGTCTTCAATCAACCGCTGCAAACGGCCGGTCTCATCATGGATGATGTGCAGGAAACGTTCCCGCACCCCAGGGTCCTCGTCAGCCCCGTCCAAGAGGGTCTCCACGAATCCTTTAATGGAAGTCAGAGGGGTGCGCAGCTCATGCGAGACGTTAGCCACAAATTCAGTCCGTATCTGCTCCAGCCGGCGTATTTCCGTAATGTCCTGAAACACCGCCACAGCGCCCTGCACCACCTGGGAGGAAACCACCGGGCTCATCAACACGCGCAGAACCCTCCCGGCCAGACTGAACTCATACTGGGTTGACTCGCCCTTCTCCAAAACCCTGAGCAGCCGTATCCCCAACTCATGATCCCTGACCAGGTTGGTAAGATACTGTCCCTTGACCTCGGCCTCACCGGCCCCGAACATCATCCCGGCCGCCCGGTTCAGGAGCACAATCCGGCCGATGTGGTCCAGGGCCACCACCCCCTCCAGCATGCCCGTGAGGATGGCCATCATTTTATTGCTCTCTTGGGATACTTCCCTAATCGTGCTCTGCAGTTTGCGCGTAACCAGATAAATATTTTCCCCCAGCTCACCCAGTTCGTCCCCGACGTCAGGGAATCCCTTGGGTAACTCGGAAATCAAGGACTTGGTCCCCAGGTTCAGCTCATCAATCCGTTTGCTGAAACCCCTGGCAATAAAATAGACCAAAGGAGCTGTCAGGACCAGTGCGGTAAGAAAAATACCTGCCAAGCCGGGCCCTGCGGGACCCTTTAAATTCACGCTAATCCCTACACCGGCCAGGAAAAAGGCCAGCGCCGAGATCATTAGATACATGCCGGTGAGCTTCCACTTCAGTCTGATCACTGTTCACGCCCCGTCTGTCTGAAGCGGTAGCCCGCGCCCCGAATGGTCTCAATGTAGGATGGATTAGCCGGGTCCGGCTCGATTTTCTGCCGCAGGTGCCTGATATGTACGTCAACAGTCCGGGTATCCCCGCTGAACTCATAGCCCCAGATCCTGTCCAAGAGGTAATCGCGGGAAAAGACCTTGCCTGGATTTGAGGCCAAAAATTTTAACAGGTCCAGTTCCTTCGGGGTCAGGTCCAGGGTTTTCCCCGCCCTGGTCACTTCAAAGCGTTCCGCATCGATTACCAAATCCCCAACAGCAATGCCTTTGGCATTTCCCCCATAGCGGCGCAGCCGCGCCTTCACCCTGGCCACCAGTTCACGGGGGCTAAAAGGCTTGGTCAGGTAGTCGTCCGCACATTCCAGACCCGTGACCTTGTCGCTTTCCTCCGCCCTGGCTGTCAAGAGGATCACCGGGATGTCGCGCAGCTTGGGGCTTTGACGCATGATACGGCATACCTCCAGCCCGTCCATGCCAGGCAGCATGATATCCAGGACCACCAGCTCCGGCATCAGGCTGTGGCTTATCTCCAGGGCTTGTCCGCCGTCAGCGGCCAGCACAACCTCAAAGCCCTCTTTTTCCAGGTTGAAGCGAAGCAGTTCCCGGATTGGTTCTTCATCGTCCACTACCAGTATCTGGGTCACTCCAGTCCCCCCTAAATGAGTCTGATTATCGCTGCCAGGCGTCCGGTTACACCCTTTTCTCCCCGGTAGGAAAAAAGCATGTCCTGGTTGCAGCGGGTACACATGCCGCTCACTGCAATATTCTCTGCCGGAACTCCGGCCTCAATCAAACTCTGCCGGTTGGCCTCCCACAGGTCGAGGTTCCAGTGCCCTGGGCCCTTTTCCTCCACCAGGTCCTGCCAGTAAGAAAATGAACTTTTTACCTTTTCCACCACAGGCTTATCCACCTCATAGCAGCACGGCCCAATCGAAGGCCCAATTCCCACCAGGCAGTCCGCCGGATTGCTGCCGAACTCCCGCGCCATCGCTTCCACGGTCCGCCGCCCGACCTCCAGTACAGTTCCCTGCCAGCCCGCGTGGGCTACCCCCACCGCTTTCTGCCCGGGGTCGTAAATCAGGAGCGGTACGCAGTCAGCGAAAAAAGCCATCAAGGCTACCTTATCCCGTGTAATCATAGCGTCCGTACCCGGGAAAGACCCGGTCAGGTCCAGTGCACCCGCCCCCGCCCGGGAAGCTGTGACCACCTGTACCCGGTCGGCATGGACCTGTTCCGCCGTGACCGGTTCCCCCGCATCAATCCCCAGGGCGGAGCAGAAGCGCCGCCTGTTTTCTTTGACCGCCCCCGCTTCATCACCTGTATGAAAACCCAGGTTTAAGCTGGCAAAAGGAGGGGAGCTTACACCGCCATGGCGGGATGAAAAGGCATGTAAAACCCCGCCCTGTTCGGTAAAATTTTGCACCGTAAAGTAGATTATATCCCCCTGTTTGTTTATTTTGAAACCACCCTGGGACATAGGTCTTTCCCCTTTCCGCTGCCTGACAAATCATGTTGTCTTTGTCCTAATAGTATTCAAACAAAGGGGAGGAATTACCTGCCTCAGGAACAGGCGCCGGTAAAAAAATCAAGCTATCCAAGAGATAGCCCGGCTCAAGTTCAGTCTTCACGTTGTTTAGCTGATTCAACGTATGTAGCAGCATCTACCAGAATTACATCAACGCCTATCTTCTTTATCTTATCCCAGGGAATGACTATGTCATCGCTTCTTGAGCCAAACCAGCTAAGAAACCTGCCCTGGCCCGGGAGTATCAGAGCCCTGATTCTGCCCATTTCCAGATCGATGTCTATGTCCTTTAAGAAACCCAGGCGGCGCCCATCGGAAACATTGACCACATCCCTCAGCCGCATGTCTGAAATCCGCAACACTCTGCCTCCACCTCCTTTTACTCCCCCTAAAAGTATATGTCTGGGTGGGGTCAGATGTGTTAGAAAGTTAGACGTGCTTCTTCATATGGTTCAGCGCCGCCTTCTCCAGACGGGAAACCTGAGCCTGAGAAATTCCGATCTCTTCAGCCACTTCCATCTGGGTCTTGCCCTCAAAAAAGCGCAGGGACAAAATCAGTTTTTCTCTTTCGCTCAATTTGCGCAGTGCTTCCCGGACCGCTATTCCCTCCAGCCAGTTGGCGTCAAGGTTTTTTTCATCCCCGATCTGGTCCATGACAAAAATCGGGTCACCGCCGTCGTGGTAAATCGGCTCGAACAGGGAAATAGGCTCCTGTATCGCATCCAGGGCAAAAATAATTTCCTCCCGCGGCACGTTTAGTTCTGCGGCGATTTCATTGATGGACGGCTCCCGCGAATGGCGGTTCACCAAAGCGTCTCTCACCTGCAGAGCCTTGTAGGCGATATCCCGCAAAGAACGGCTCACCCGGATGGGGTTATTGTCTCTCAGGTAGCGCCGGATTTCCCCGATAATCATCGGCACCGCATAAGTGGAAAACTTGACATTTTGGCTCAAATCAAAATTATCAATGGCTTTCATCAGGCCGATACAGCCAACCTGGAACAAATCATCCACGTATTCGCCCCGGTTGGTAAAACGTTGAATCACGCTCAAGACCAGCCTCAGATTGCCATTGATAAGTTTATCCCTGGCGGAACGGTCCCCGCTTTGCAGGATCAGAAACAATTCCCGCATCTTTGCATTAGTCAGCACCGGAAGTTTGGACGTGTTGACTCCGCAAATTTCTACCTTGTTGATCATCATTCCGGGGTTCCCTCCAGTTGCACTATACCCTTTTTGTGTACAGGAAGATTATTCCCTTCGACATGATGTTTTATTCGAAATGACGCTTTGGCAAGGCACCCTCAAACTGCCCAAACCACTCCCAACTATAGTAGTCTAAACTCAACCTAAACTAAGTAAAACTGGTTGACCTCAGCCCAGCAGCCAGCTAAACTAGAAGAAACACAACTGTTGGGCTCTTTATGCCTTAAACCTGCTGACAGGAGGAACCTTATGCGCCACAGATCCCGTTTGCATTTTCTGCTTGCTTTCACCATCCTCTGCTGGTTTTCCGTCTCAGCCGCGGCCTTGGCCGGGGACGGTTCCGGAGGAGGGGCGAACACTCCTCTGGCCCTGCTTTCCACCGGCGCCTCAGCCAGGGAGATCAAGCTGACATTTAACAAGAACGTAGTCAATGACACGGTAAGAGAAAATAACAAGGCTTGTTTCACCTTGACAGATGCAGCCGGCAAAAGCTTTCCTTTCCAGGTTAGCATGCCTGAGGATCAGCCAGGGTCTGATTCAAGCAGAATTATCACGCTGAAACCTGACAGGGAATTTGCTCCCGGCACAACCTATACGCTTAACATATCACCGGAATTGCAGGCTAAAAGCGGCTCAGTGATCGGCAAAACCATTGCCATCAAGTTTTCAACTTCAAACACCTTGCCTCTTGCCGTGACAGCAGGCAGCCCGGCTTACTCAGGCGGCGCCCAGGCATCAGGCGCAAACAGTTCATACATCATCCCTGGCGCCGTGTTCGTGGCGGTTGCCGGCGTTGGCCTCGCTATTGCTGCCCGACGCAGGAAAAAGATATAAGTGTCTGGAGGGGTTACGCTGAAAATCCTGGTTTGCATAGATGACACCGACAACATGGAAAGCCCGGGAACCGGACACCTGGCATCCAGCCTGGCAGAAGCTGTGGAGCGCTTTGGCTGGGGGCAAAGTCTTCCCGTTACCCGGCACCAACTGTTCGTTCACCCAGACATTCCCTACACCTCGCATAACAGCGCCATGTGTTTTGGCGCTGAGATTGACGAAAAGCGCCTTGACAGCTTGATCGCTCACGCCTCTGATTATCTGACACTGGAAAGTGCACCGGGATCGGATCCCGGCCTCTGCGTGGCATGCTTTGATCGCATTACGGAGCCGGAAAAGCTTATCCGCTTTGGCCAAAGGGCAAAAAGTGAGATCTTGGCCAAGGAGGAGGCCTACGAGCTTGCCCACTTCCAGGGGATACACCTTTCAGAACACGGCGGAACAGGCCAGGGTGTAATCGGGGCCCTGGCGGGGGCCGGGCTGCGCCTAAGCGGCAATGACGGGCGCCTCAAAGGCAAACTGAAAATCAGGTGTGAAAACAACACAGCCACTGTGGGCGAGATTCTGGCGCAAACTGTGGTAGACACGGTAATGAGCCTGGGTGGGGCCGTGCTGCGAGAAGATGAGCCAATCTATGTCGCTGATTGGGTTAAGGCGGTTTTGAAGGATGGCAAGTATATACTCCCGGTTTATTTCAGCGACGGAAAATATTCGCAGGGGATAAACTGGAGCACCTGCACCAAGCAGCAATTGAGGGATTATTAATGCTGATCAACGAACGCGGCGAGCGCGAATTTAGCGGGACAAAAGATGACTGGGATGCTGCAGCAAGACTTGCTGCAAACTGCCGTGATTTTAAGGAAGATGTTGAGGAGGAGATGATAGCGGACGAATTCCGTTCTTGTTTCAACTGCAGGTTTAGAAGATGGACGGAAACTTCATTTGTCTGCCGCGCAGGCTTCTAAGGATGCAGCTGTGTAGGTAAAAACTCTTTTAGGAGGAAAGAAGCAATGGAGTATGCTGTTGATGAATCCCGTCGGATAAGAGGTTTAAAAAACATCCTGGCCGGCGAAAGACTTTCCTGGCAGCTTGCCGCGCTATTGCTCTGCGCCGGTTTCATGGTGGTACTGCTGCATGCGGAGTTCCGTTTGCCCCTTAGACTCCCAGGCCGGCACGGGTTGGAGTGGATGGCAATGCTGATCATGCTGCGTTCCGCTTCCCGCTACCGCTGGGCTGCATCGGTGTCGAGTTGGGGTGCGGCAGCCGTCTCCCTGCTTCCCCTCTGGGGCCTCGGCGACCCCCTGATCCCGCTTACATACTTTATCCCCGGCGTGCTCATTGACGTCATCTTTAGTGCATCAGGCCGCTGGCAGGGGAAATTGTGGTTTCTTGCCTGCCTTGGCGCCATAGCCCACGCCACCAAACCCCTGGTGCAGTTTGTTATCAGCTCAACCAGTCACCTTGTATTTAATTCCCTGCTGTACGGCCTTGCCTATCCGGTGGCGATGCACCTGATGTTCGGCTTCGTCGGAGCGTTAATCGGCGCCGGCCTGGTTCTGCGCAGGAGAAAAGCAGGCTCTGAAGCCGGCAACACTTAGTTCACCTAACCAGACAAGCAAAAAGCCTGACTCTAATCTTTAGCTGTCACTTAACAGTATATGGTAGTTGGTGCTTAATACAGAATTTAACAGCTTTTTCTTCTGAAATATAGGCATCTAGCCATAGGTCTGTTCCTACGCCCTTAATGGCCCAAAGCCATGCGCCATTTTCGTTGGTATGGTGAATTTCTACAGGATTCTTTTGGGTAAGAAAGTCTTCAATTTGCTGGTCCATTCTTAAACTCCTTTCTCAGCCAAGGAAGAGAAATCGTTTACTACTAACGCTACGAAATGGGACTTCCACGACTAGCAGTTAATGTAACCCAGGTTGTTCTAAGCCATAGCATAACCGAATTATTGCAAGACAATCAACACACAGCCAATTTTCGCCATCGCCCTGCCCCAATCAAACCATGGCAAAGCAAAACCCCGGCCATTTGGCTCGGGGTTTTGGTTCTACCATGTTAGGTTCTGCAGCAAGTCGTTCAAGACGGTCCCCAGTTCCTCCAGGCTGAAAGGCTTGGCAACAAAGCCTTTGAACCCGTAGTCATGGAATCTGGTGAGGACAGGGTCGTCGGAATACCCGCTGACAACTACCGCTTTTACCCCAGGGTCAAGCTTGAGCAGCGCCCCGATGGCCTCCTTGCCGCCCATCCCGCCTGGGACGGTGAGGTCCATCAGGACGGCATCAAACCTCCGGCCGGCCTCCATAGCGTCCCGGTACATTTCCACAGCTTCACTGCCATCCCTGGCAAACTCCGCTTCATATCCCAGGTGGTTGAGCATTTGCACCATAACTTCAATTACCTTGTATTCATCGTCCATAACCAGAACTCTGCCGCTTCCTGCCGGCGCCTGCCTGCTTTCCGGCTCGCGCACCTCGACTTTATCCTCGGAAGCAGGCAGGTATATTTCAAAACATGTTCCCGCCTCCTCTTCTGACTTCACGAGGACGTAACCATCGTGGTTTTTGATTATGGAGTAGACTGTAGCCAGTCCCAGACCAGTGCCATTCTCTTTGGTGGTAAAATAGGGGTCGAAAATCTTGGCCAGGTTCACAGCCGGTATCCCCACTCCCTCATCAATGAAGGAAATCTTCACAAACTTGCGGACCGGAGAACCATCTATGCCGCTTCCCGGCGGTACGACGGTGTTTTCGGCAAAAACCCTTACCGTTCCGCCCTCAGGCATGGCCTGCTTGGCGTTTATGATCAGATTATTGATTACCTGGTTGATTTGCCCTTCATCCACAGCTGCCGGCCAAAGTCCTGCCTGAATGAAACACTCGCAGCGCACATTGGAGCCGCTGAGTGCAAAGGTTGTGGCTTCCCGGATCAGGCTGCCCAGGGACATTGTTTTCTTGACCGGCATGCCCCCTTTGGCAAAAGTAAGCAGCTGTTGGGTCAGATTTCTTGCCTCCAGGGCAGCTTGTTCGATTTCAATCAATTTGGCAGACACCCGGTCTTCAGCGCTCACCGCAGAGCGGGCAAGATTGATATTGCCGAGGATAACGGTCAGGATATTGTTGAAATCGTGGGCAATCCCGCCGGCCAGAATCCCCAGGGATTCCAGCTTGGAATTTTTGAGGAATTCCTCTTCTAATTTCTTGCGTCCGGTGATGTCACGCGCCACCACCTGGACAGCCTGCTTGCCTTGGAAAGTAAACGGGGCGGCGAGAACTTCCGCGTCAAGAACTTCGCCATTAGGCTTGACAATCTTTTCTTCCGCCAGAGGGCCTGACTTGCCTTCCTCTACGATTCGCCTGATTCTTTCCCTGGCCAGCTCCCAGTAATCCGGGTGGAGAAAATCCAGCAGCATCCTGCCCTCAACCTCTTGCGGGCTTACCCCCAACAACTTGGAGGTTGCCGGGTTGGCAAAAACAATTTTCCCCTCACAGTGCACCACAATGGCGTCAGGAGTCAATTCCACCAGCCTGCGGTAGCGTTCTTCGCTTTCCCGCAGCGCCTTTGCCGCCTCCAGGCGCTGGCCGATGTTCCTGGCGATTACCAAAACCACCTGCTTTCCGTTTAAAGCGAAGACGTGGGAACTGGCCTCCACCGGGATCCGTACGCCCTGTTTGGAAACATAGCTCACTTCACTGGTCAAGCAGCCCCGAGAGACAAGTTCCTGCATAAGCTGGGGTAATTGTTTCAGATTCTCACTTGCCAGGATTTGGGCTGGGGTCATGGTCAGGAGTTCATCCCTGCTGTATCCGAGCCAGCGGCGGGCTGCAGCATTAACCTCAATATACCTGCCCGGCGACCCTCCACCCGGCAATTCGAAGAGAAATATGGCGTCGTCGGCATTTTGAAACAGCTTGCGGAACTTCTCTTCACTTTCCCGCAGGGCTCGCTCTGTCCGCCTGCGCTCTGTCAGGTCGTTCAAGATAATAATTATGCCGCTGAACTTCGCTGGTTGGACAGGGATGCGCAGCAGCTTGACCTCAAAGTAACGGTTTTCCCGTACCCCTGGCAGTTCCTTTTCGCAAATATGCTGTAAAGAATTACTGCCGGCAAACCAGGTCAATTCTCCCGCCAGCCAGTGAAAGATTCTTTCTTTCAGGCTCAGGCCCCTGTTTGTAGGATCTCTGTACCAGAGAAAAAGCTCCGCCGCTGCATGGTTGATGTTTTCAATTTGGTAGTTTTGATCCAGCAAAATCACAGGATTGGGGAGGTTGCGAAAGATTGTCAGGTACTCACCGGCCGCGAGCCGGTTATTGACCTCGATTTCCGCCAGCAGCCTGCTCTCCACCGCGTCTGACCAATGGGCATAAAAGCCCATTTCTATCCTGCTGAAGAAACCTTCCAGAAAGAGCCGGCAGTATTGTGCGCAATCAGGCTCAAAACCCGCCCCGGCTATAAGGTCAAAATAACTCTGGCGGTAGTGTTTCAGCATTCCCAGATAGGCGCCGATGTCTACGCCCCACTCCCTGTGACTTTTGGCTTGTTGTTTGCCAAACTCCACACCCGGGTCCGGCGCCGGTCCGGCATCTGGTTGAATGCCGGCAGCAAGCGTTTCTGACAACACCCGGGTCAGACGGGAGACCGCCAGCGGCAGTGCGCCTGTCAGGTCTTCCCAGTAGCGGTCTTCCCCGCCTTCCCTTGCATAGTCCAATATTCGGTGCACAAGCCAACTATCCTTATTTTGGACAAGTTCACGCAGATGCTCCATCATGCTGCATACTCCTTACCCAAATTTAAACGTTAAATCGCTCAAACCGACAACTTACACTCTTCTACTCTTTCTACATGCTAAACAGATATCCTTCCTGCCCCGTCCCCTGCCAGACACAGCGGTTTGCTTTTTTACAACTTTTGCGGGAAGTCAGTTTTGCTTCAGGACAAAAAGGATTTATCCTCCACGCCGACGAATCATTAGAGCGCTGCTTTTATTTTCAGTCATAATTGAAAGGATTTAAGCCATGGATGAGCGATTGGTTTTTTTGATCATCCTCTTTGCCTGGTTGCTCCTCAAATGCTTGTCCGCTGCCGTTTTTGAGCAAACCTGGACAGCTGTAAGAATCCGCAAGTTTTACGCCTACCTAACGGTGAATATATTGATTACCATCCTCATTTTCGGCTTTTACTCAGAATTCGCTTCCGCCCGCCAAGCCGCAATTGATGATTTGACAGGCTTTTCGGGCAGTGTGTTGTTTCGGCACGGCCTTGTATCCCTGACTGTCATCTATTTGCTGGCCATTTTGAGTCTGTTCCTTTCCTGGAAAACCTGGCCTTTTAACCCGTCTGACAAAACCGGTCTGAAGACCCTCCTCATGGTGTTCATCGTAGTTTTTATCGTTGAACTTGCCGCCCAATTCTTGTCCGGTTCCAGCATCAACCCGGTAATCCTCACCTGAGCGCTCTCGCAAGAAATGCGCGCATTAAAAAGAAAGCCCCATGTCCCCTTGTCGAAGGGCGCATGGGGCTTTTTTGCGTCTGCCCGGTTCACTTTAGGACTTGGGCCAAAGCCTGGAGGAGCCGGGTGTTGCTCTTGCGGTCCTTTACCGCAACCCGGAAATACCGCTCGCCGAGCCCCGGGAAATTGCCGCAATCCCGGACGAGGATCCCTTTTACCCCCAGCCTGTGCACCAAGTCCCGACCTCTGATAGCCCCGCTGTTTTGTACCAGGAGGAAATTCGCCGCTGCCGGATAAGGCTTCAGGCCCGGCAGCCTGCCCAGTTCCCGGCTGAGAAACTCACGCTCCTCATCGATAAGCCGCCGCGACCTCTCCTCGTATTCCGGCTCCCGCAGGGCTGCTTCCCCGGCTGCCAGGGCCAGACTGTTGACATTCCAGGGGTCTTTGCGGGAGACAAGCTCCCTTACCAGCCCGGTACTGCCAATGCCGCAGCCCAGCCGCAAACCCGGAATCGCAAAAAACTTGGTAAGAGAGTAAAGCACAAACAGCCTGTCGTACTCAGCCAGATAGCGGAAGGCCCGCCACTGCCTGGACGGGGGTAAGAAATCCATAAAGGACTCATCCACCACCACAAAGGCCCGCTCCTGCCTGGCCCGGTCCAGGATAGCCCTAAAATCGGCTTCCGGCAGGAAATATCCGGTGGGATTGTTGGGGTTGCAGAGTACCAGGAGGTCACAACCCGCCAGCTCCAGGGCGTCTGGGTCGAGTCTGAAATCCTGCTGCAAATAGCTGATTCTGATTTGGGCGCCCTGGCACTCCAGGGCAGCGCCGTACTCGGAAAAGGTGGGCGCCGGTATCAGGGCTTTGGCGGGCTTTAGGGCCTGGGCCAGAAGATAAATCAGTTCCACCGCCCCGTTCCCCAGAATCAGGTTCTCCGTTCCAATCCCCAGGCGTCTGCCGAGCAATTCCTTCAATCCCCGGCCCTCAGGCTCGGGATAGTGCACAATCTGCGCCAGATTGTCCCGGATAGCCTGGAATACCCCCTGGGGCGGCCCCAGGGGGTTGATATTTGCGCTAAAATCCAGGAACTCCAAGTCCCCGTACTGTTCCCTGGCTGACTGCAAGTTCCCGCCATGCAGCGGCATTAGTGTTCACCACCTTGACTCCGCCCTGAATTAACCGTACCTGCCAGCTCGCGCCCGTTGCGGGGAAATCCCTGCGCAGGCGCTCCTCTTCCTTTTCCAGGTCCCTCCCCGGCGGGTAAATAAGACCCAGTACCGTGCCGCTGTGAGCCGCGACTATTCCAGCTCCGCCCCGCCGCCTGCTCCATTCCTTAAGCTCAGACAACAGGGGCTTGAGCAGGACCGACTGGTTGGCTTCCGCGCTTAAGGTAGCGCCCTGACCCAACAGGACAAGGTTTTTCTCCTGAATTCCCCGCCGCACCAACAGAAAGGCCTGGCGGGTGAAGGGTTCGTTTTCCCTGTTTTTCTCCGCCAGCCCGGGCTGGGCGTTAAACTCCAGTGTGTCTACCTGTCCGCCTAAGTCCAGGGCCAGAATCCCGGCTTCCGGCCCCTTCCCCAGGGGGAGCTGCCAGAATCCCCGGACATGGTCTACCAGGGTTACTCCCGGCAGCAAAGTGCCGTCCGTTGGTTCAATTCCCACAGCCAGTGTTAGCAGGTCCCGCGGCTGCAGCGCCACCCCTAATGCCGCTGCAGTCGCGGATGCTGCCGCCCCGATGTCAGCGGTGGAACTGGCCATGCCTTTGCCCCGTGGGATGCTTGAATCCAGCCACAGTTCGCCGCCCAGCTCGGGGCTCCCCAAAAAGTTCAGGGTCCTGCGCACCGCTTCCAATGCCTTGGGACGGCCGGAAGGGCCGCTAAGCCCGGTCCCCGGCCGGAGTTTTACTACCGCCTGGGAATAAAGGTCAATTGGACAGGGGACCAGGAAGTTCACGCCGTTCCACGTGCCCTGTACCAATTCTCCGCAGGATGCCGGGCAGACCGCAGCTCCCTTCCTCTCCATAGGCTTGACCCTGGCCATACCTAAGCCCTCCCCGAAAACCTTTCGTGGCTGCCCCTACCGCAGTCCGCGCAAACGTGTCCTGTTTCGTCAAGATTCGCTAGGACACGAGAACCGTCCCTGCGTCCTAGTACTCTATGCCGCGGCGGCTTTTAATCCCCTGTGCGAAGGGGTGTTTCACAGCCTTCAAATTGCAGACCGCATCCGCCAGCCCGGTTATTTCAGCCGCCATGTGCCGGCCGGTAAGCACAAAGTCAACCCGCTCCCGGTATAGCGTTATTAAGCCGGCCACTTCGCCCGGCTGCAAAAGCCCCCGGCGCAGGGCGTGGCTCACCTCGTCCAGAACAAGCAAGCCGTACTCGCCTGAATCCGCCAACTTCCCGGCAAATTCCAAAGCTTTAAGCGCAAAGCCGTGTTCCGGCTTGCGATTCTGCCTGAAGCACTCGCCGCAGCCGGTACAGTGCATCTCACCCGAGCGAATCAGGCTGCTCCAGTGGCAGCCCCAGCCGAACTGGTATATTTTGAGTCCTGCCCGCTCGGCCGCAAACAATTCCCCGGCATAGCTGTTCCCCTTGAGAAACTGCACCACCGCAGCCCCCTGACCGGATGCCAGGGCCAGGAGGGCCAACCCCAGGGCCCCGGTTGTCTTGCCTTTGCCTTCTCCCGTAATTACCGTGACGCCCAAAGTCTTCCCTCCCGGGACTGCCGGCAGGCCTGAAGGAAGCTTGCGGCCAGGTCCGGGTTGCCGGCAAAATTCAAATGGAGATAGGATGCCAGGATATTTTTCCCCGCGTAACCCTCTGGGCCCGTGGCCTCACCGCCGGCGTCAGTCAGCCTGTAAGCGAAACTCTCCCGCTCGTACTGCAGGGAGGAGTAGTGAAATTCATGCCCCCTGGCCCTGGCGCCCTTTGGCCCCAGCAGGCTGTCCTGCACAAACACTCCCTCCCGGTAGCCCATGCCCTGCAGGCGAGGGTACATGGCGCATACCGCCGGCACCAGCCCTGCCCCGGCAAAGCTTTCACCCTCAAAACCCTTGATCTCGCGGCAGAGGTACATCAGCCCGCCGCATTCAGCGTAAACCGGTACTCCCCGGGCGTGTGCCTGCCGCAGGCTGCGGTGCATCGCCTGATTGTCCTCCAGCTGCTGCGGGAAAGACTCGGGAAACCCGCCGCCAATGATGATCCCCTCCGTGCCGGGCGGAAGTTCGCGGTCATGCAGAGGGCTGAAGCTGACAATTTCTGCCCCCAGGGATACGAGCGAATCCAGCCCGTCCTGGTAATAAAAAGAGAAGGCCTCATCCCTCGCCACAGCGATGCGCACCGGGTCCGCTGCCCGGGGCGCCGCCTGTTCTTGGGCATCACCGCCGCTTCGCATCTGAGCATCCCCTGAAGTTTCTATTCCTGTTCCGGCCTGGTCCAGCCCCAGCGCCCGGCGCCGGGGACCGGTCATCACTGCCCATGCAGCGGTTTCCCCGGACCGTAAGGTTCTTTCCCTTTCCTCCTGCCAGTCCCGGGCCAGTGCCACAATCCTGTCCAGATCGATGCCCTGTTCGATAACTACGGCCAGGGCCTTGAAATAATCTGCCTGAGACCCCCGTTCTGCCAAAGGCACAAGCCCCAGGTGGCGCTCCGGCAGAGTAAACCTGTCCTCTCTGCCCAGGTGCCCGACAACAGGGATGCCCAGCCCTTCCACCGCCTCCCGTACCATCCCCAGGTGGTTTGCGCTTCCCACCCGGTTCAGAATCACTCCTGCGACTCTGACCCCGGGATCGAAACTGGCAAAGCCGTGCACCAGGGCTGCCGCGCTGTAGGCTGTGGAGCGCACATCCACAATCAGGATCACCGGGGCTCCGACCAGAGCGGCCACATTGGCGCAGCTTCCCGCTGCTTTTTGTCCCTTGATGCCGTCGAACATGCCCATTACACCTTCGATAATGGCGATGTCCGCCCCGGCAGAAGCCTTTTCAAACAGCGGCACCAGGTTTTCCCCCAGGAGCCAGGTATCCAGGTTGCGCGAAATCCGTCCCGTGGCGCCGCTGTGATAGCTCGGATCAATATAGTCAGGGCCAACTTTGAAGCCCTGCACTGTCATGCCTCTTAAGGCAAGAGCAGTCATAATGCCGGTGGATATGGTAGTTTTGCCTACCCCGCTGTGGGTGCCGGCAATCAGCAACCTAGGTGTTCCCATGCCCAACCTCCGCAGTTTTCCTAACGGAAAATCAGTATTGCCCACGCTTTTGCAGCAAGTCCTGCCGCCAAAAACAGCCAGCCTGCCAGAAACATCAATTTGACTGTCCGGGGAATATGACCGGGGTCAAGTTTCTCCTTCTCCTCGCCCATATAGGCCCGGAACGATTTAACCCCGCCATAGGAATTCCACCCGCCCAGGCGGATGCCCATGGCCCCGGCGACGGCGCTTTCAGCGTACCCGCTGTTGGGACTGGGATGTTTTGACGCATCCCTGCGGATTGCCTTTAAGGCTCCCCGCCAATCCAAGCCCCGCATCCCCGCAGCCAAGGTCAGCACCAGGGCTGTGAGCCGGGCAGGAATGAAATTCGCCACATCGTCCAGCCTTGCTCCCGCCCAGCCGAAATCCTGATAACGCTCGTTGCGGTAGCCCACCATGGAGTCCAGGGTATTCACCGCCTTATAGGCCATAGCCAAAGGCACTCCGCCGATCAAGGCGTAAAACAGGGGCGAAGTGACCCCGTCCACAATGTTTTCCGCCACAGTTTCCACGGCTCCCCGCGCCACTTCACCGCTCTCCAGTTCAGCGGTATCCCTGCCCACGATCCAGGCGAGCTTGCGGCGGGCGGAGGCCAAATCTCCCGCCTGAAGCAGGCGGTATATTTCCATGCCCGCCCGGGCCAGGCTTTTGCTGGCAAAGGCGGCAGACAAAAGCCAGAGCGAAGCCAAAAGCCCCAGCCAGGGACTGAGCCGGGCCAAAAGGGCCAGGACGCCCCAGGTAAGAAAATATGTGCCGGACACTGTAACTATAACCAGAATAGTGCCTTTGAGCTTGCGCTGCAGGGCGCCGCCCCGGTTGCCCAGGCTCTCAAACCAGGCTATGAATACCCCGATAAAAGTCACCGGGTGAGGGAGCTTGCGCGGGTCCCCCACCAGGCGGTCCAGCACGAAAGCCCAGAAAATAAGCCAGAGAGCTAGAAAGGGGGCAGAGAAATCGAACCTTGCCAAGAGCGCAGCCATCAGCTCAACCCCATACTCTTTCGCACCTTTTCCATGTCCAGGCTGGAACGGACCAAATCAGCCAGCCTGTTGAAAGCCCTTTCCCTCTCACCCCGGGCGGAATACCCGGCCGGCACAGGGCGTTCCCCCTGTCCTCTTGCCTGCCAGAGCCAGGTGAGCAGGTGATGGCGGAAGGAGTCATTGTCGTAAATGCCGTGGAGGTATGTTCCCATCACCCTGCCGGAAACAGCCCCGTCCAGGTGTTCCTCAGCCCCGCGCTGTAAAACCAGGGCAGGGCTGACCTGGCCCAACTCGGTCCGGCCCATGTGAATTTCGTAACCCTCCAGTTCCTCCGCCGGACACCCGTCCAGGCAGAATCCCTGCCCATA
>JAJZPO010000147.1 GCA_021811155.1 Bacillota bacterium
GTAACGCAGCAGTCCGCCTGGTTCCGCTTTCCCTTCCAGAATGACCACTTCGTGCCCCGCTTTGGTCAAATAATAGGCAGCGCCCAAACCGGCCGGACCCGAACCGACAACCGCCACTTTCCGGCCGCTTTTTGCAACCGCAGCGGCAGGAGGTGCAGTTTTTCCCTTGTTCGCTTCCTGATCGGCCAAAAAGCGCTTGACCGCACTGATGGCGACAGGCTGATCGATTTCGCCGCGCCGGCATTCTCCTTCACAGGGGTGGAAACAAACCCGGCCACAGACAGCCGGGATGGGCATAGCCTCCCGCACCAAAGCCAGAGCTTCGCCAAATTTGCCTTGGCGGGTTAAGGCCAGATACCCCTGGACGTTAACGCCGGCCGGACAGGTTACCCGGCAGGGGGCTATCCCTGTTTTCGTGATCTGGTAGACATTGGGGACCGCCTGGGGGAATTCTTTATAAACTGCTTTGCGTCCAGCCAGTCCTTCATTAAAGCTGTCCACGGTATTCACGGGACAGACCTGCTCGCAATCACCACATCCGGTACATTTGTTAATATCGATATAACGGGCTTTTTTCCGGACCTTGACCTGGAAGTTGCCAATGAAGCCGTCCACTTGAACCACTTCACTGTAAGTCAGGAGCTTGACATTTTCATGCTGGCCGGCTTCGACCATTTTCGGGGTCAGAATACAGGCGGCACAATCCAGGGTGGGGAAAGTCTTGTCAAATTTGGCCATATTGCCGCCCAGGGAGGCCTCCCGTTCCACCAGGAAGACTTGGTTCCCCGATCCGGCGATTTTCAGGGCGGCTTCCAAGCCGGCCACACCGCCTCCCACGACCAGCACGTTAGGATTGACCGGGACATACCTTTCTTCCAGAGGCTGGTTGTACCGGACTTTGCGCACAGCCCCGGAGATGAGGGATTTAGCCTTGAGCGTGGCCTGGAGAGGATTTCTGGTCACCCAGGAAACCTGTTCCCGGATGTTGGACATCTCAAAGAGATAACCATTAAGCCCTGCCGAAGTGAGCGCGCGGCGAAAGGTCGGTTCGTGCATCCGGGGAGAACAGGAAGCGACAACCACCCTGTTGACCCCCAGTTCTTTAATATCTTTTTTGATCAGTTCCTGACCTGGTTCAGAGCACATGTATTTGTAATCACGGCTGACGGTTACGCCCGGCAGAGTTTCGGCAAATTTGCTCACAGCCTCAACATCAACCTTATCGGCAATATTTGTGCCACAATGGCAGACATAGACTCCGGTCCTGACCTCCGCTGCCATCAAATCACCTCCCCGACATACTTTTGCATCAAGCCTTTAATCGGAACCAGATTCCGTTTCAGACCCAGCTTCTTGGGTGATATTCCCTGCGCGACGCCCAGAAGTTGGGTGAAATAGATAACGGGAATGTTGTAATTCGTTTGGAACCGTTTATTCACTTTATCCTGGTAAGCATCCAGGTTGAACTGACAGAGCGGGCAACTGACCGCTATGGCCTCCGCGCCCCGCTCTGCGGCTTCGCCGAGAAGATCCCTTTCCAGTTCCAGAGCAGCTTCAGGCTTGGTTGTCATCAAAGCACCACCACAACATTTTGTCTTATGGTCATAGCGCAAAACTTCCGCTCCCAGCACATCTAATAAGCGATCCATCTCGGTGGGCAGTTCCGGATGAGCAAATTCGTTTTTCGGCCGGGCAATCTGGCAGCCATAATAAGGGACTACCTTTAATCCGTGCAAAGGATTGCGAACTGTAGCCGCAATGGTTTCCAGACCGACGTCATTGACGACAATATCCAGGATATGTTTAATCTGGATACGGGCCTCAAAATCCTTGCCGATAACGCCCATGGCTTCTTTAATTTTGGCTCTCCAGACGGGATTGTCTTCATAAACAGATTTGGCCCGGCGCAAAGTGACAAAACAGGAATTACAGGCCACAGCCACATCCTGTCCCTGTTCTTCGGCCAAGGCGAGGTTACGGGTAGGGACCACGAGAGAGAAAAGGTAACTTGTCGAAGGCAGCGCTGTGGCCCCGCAGCAGTTCCAATCCTCGATTTCCCGCAGACCTATCCCCAGATTTTCAAATACCGCCCTGGTCGACTCATCATATTCGCGGGCCGTGGCATGGAGGGAGCAGCCCGGATAGTAGGCATAAGTCATATCTTTTCCTCCATTTCCCCAACCTTATCGTAGAGTTGCCTGATGTCGGAGAGGGCCCGTACCCGGCTGGGCAAAATATTCAGTTTGCCCTTGAGGAACATTTTCACCCCGAGAGGACCGTAAGCAACCAGCATCAGGGGATCCGTCTTCAGAGCCAGCTTTAAAAGCAACCCGTTTTCATAGAGTCTACCGTAACTTTGCAGAACAGAATTGAAACAGTCATAAAAGACGGCGTTTTTGTCCTTGTTCACGGCTATGGCCACATGTTTGAGGGCGTACATGACTTCGGTCAGGTTAATGCCCCGGGGGCAACGTACAGTACAGTAGTAACAGGAAGTGCAGTACCAGTAAGTGTCACTGTTTAAGACTTCTTCCCGCATGCCTGCCCGCACCATCTCCAGGAGCCGGCGCGGGGTATGCTTCATCCTCTCACTGAAAGAGCAAGAACCGGAGCAGGTACCACACTGAATGCAGGCATTAATATTTTGGGCACCGGAAAACGATTCAACCAACCTTTTAAAATCCGGATCCAGGCTTGCCTCTTGAATTACCGGCAATTCTCCTGTCATTGGCATCCCTCCTTTCTTAA
This sequence comes from Bacillota bacterium, assembly GCA_021811155.1. Lineage (GTDB taxonomy): Bacteria > Bacillota > Desulfitobacteriia > Desulfitobacteriales > JAJXUE01 > JAJZPO01. The sequence goes on from JAJZPO010000147.1 coordinate 2,749, forward strand.
TTCGATCTAATGCCAACTTATGCAAAATCCGTACCATAGGCCGTTTTGCGAAAATTCCCCCATTTTCCTCTGCCTACCTTTCGCTGCTTCACTCCGCTGCCCAGGCCATGATCCACGCAATAATACTTTCTGCCGGGATAAAAAAAGTCTTCCCTTTCAAGAAGACTTAGGTGTCCGATTTATTGGACAGTGTGCTAAAATTCATACTATTCTGAACTTCTAAAATATAGGGGGATGTCTCCCG
>JAJZPO010000074.1 GCA_021811155.1 Bacillota bacterium
CTTCCCGCAGCAAGCCCATGACGTAGATATCGTGGTAGCGCCCATCCCGGAACAGGGCCTGGCGCAGGGTTCCCTCCTGCTTAAAGCCGCATTTTAGGTAGGACTTGAAGGCCCGGGTATTGAAGGAATAGGTATTGAGGGATACCTTGTTCACATTCATCTGTTCGAAGACAAAGCGGACCAGCACCTGCATGGCGTCAGTACCGTAGCCTTTGCCCCAGAAGTTTTTGTCCCCGATAAAGATGCCCGCTTGGGCAACGCTGTTTTTCCAGTCCACGCTGTTGATGCCGCAACCGCCGATGTACTGGGCATCTTCCAGGGTCTCGATGGCGAAGCTGTAAACGTCATTATTGGCGGACTGACTGAGCACCCATCTCTCTTCTTCGGGCAGGGTGAGAGGATAGGGGATGCCCGGCACCAAAAAGCGTTTTACTTCCGGATCGTTGTAATACTCCTGGGCTAAGGCGGCATCTTCCTGTTTGTAGGCTCTGAGTTTGACCAGTTTTCCGGTATACATTGCTTCAACACCCCCAGATTATAACAGTTAAGCTAGATATTCTCTGGCAGGGCTGTAAAAACCTCTAAGGTTTGGCTAACAGAATATATAACGAGTTGACAATAAGGGTTGTAAGTCGACTCAATTTGCTAGGACGTAGAGAACCGTCCCCTTCGTCCTAGTTGGGGGAAAAATAGAAGCCCAGGCGGATTGGCCTGCCTGGGCGCTTGTTTTGTTGCTTAACCTTTATCCTCGTCTAAGACTCCCACTTTCTATAAGTGGGAGTGGTTACGCCGTATTCTGCTTCGGTGGGGGTAGAGTCCCCCACCGAAGACCCGATGTTTAGCGGAAGCTAAACGAGTTCACTGGCTAGAGAGTTGCAAGGAAGGTCTTGATGCGCTTCAGGGCCTCCTTTAGCTGGTCCATGGAACAGGCGTAGGAGCAGCGGATATGTCCTTCTCCGCTGGGGCCGAAGGCAGTGCCCGGCACAACGGCCACCTTTGCCTGGTGCAGCAGTTTTTCGCTGAACTCCTCTGAGCTGAGACCTGTTCTTTTGATGGACGGAAAGGCATAAAAAGCTCCCCTGGGCTCAAAACAGTCCAGGCCCATTTCCCGGAAGGAGTTGACGACAAAGCGGCGGCGCTGGTCATAGGTGTTAACCATCCGCTGCATTTCCGCTTCCCCGTTGCGCAGGGCTTCCAGGGCAGCCATCTGGCCCATTACCGGGGCGCACATGATGCCGTACTGGTGGATCTTGACCATGGCCGCCAGAAAATCAGGGTTGGCGGCCACATAACCGATACGCCAGCCGGTCATGGCAAAGGCTTTGGAAAAACCGCTCAACAATACGGTGCGGTCCCGCATGCCGGGCAGGGAGGCGAAGGAAACAGGCTTTTCCCCATAGGTCAGTTCGGCGTAGATTTCATCAGATATTACAATCAGGTTATTCCGTTCAACCACCTCGGCTATGGCCTTAAGTTCAGCAGCGGTCATAATTGCGCCTGTGGGGTTGTTGGGGTAACTCAGCATCAGGATTTTGGCGCGCGGGGTGATCATGGATTCCACGGTTTTCGGGTTGAGCTTGAATTCCTCTTCGGCAATCGTAGGGACCATGACGGCCTTGCCGCCGGCCAGGGTCACACAGGGCATATAAGACACGAAGGACGGGTCCGGTATCAAGACTTCGTCCCCGGGGCAGACCAAAGCCCGCATGGCCAGGTCCACACCTTCGCTGGCTCCTACGGTGACCATCAATTCCCGTCTGACATCATAGCTGACGCCGAAACGCCGGTTCAGGTATTTGGCTATTTCTTCCCGCAGTTCCAAGAGGCCGTGGTTGGAGGTATACATGGTGTATCCCTTTTCCAGGGAGTACATGCTGGCTTCCCGGATATGCCAGGGGGTGACAAAATCCGGTTCGCCCACCCCCAGGGAGATTATGCCCTTGCTCTCGGCCACCAAATCAAAAAACTTGCGGATGCCGGATGGGGGGAGATCCCTTACTACGGGTGAAACTAATTCGGCGCTGTTCATGGCGACACCATCAAACGGCGGTCTTCTTCCTTGTCTTCGAAAATCACGCCGTCCTGTTTATATTTCTTTAAGACAAAGTGAGTGGCGGTGCTTTGAACGAACTCCAGGGTTGCCAGTTTTTCCGCGACAAATAAAGCAACGTCTTTCATGCTCTTGCCTTCAATCAGGACTGAGAGGTCATAGCCGCCGGACATCAGGTATACGCTCTGAACCTGCGGAAAACGGTAAATCCGCTCAGCCACCGTGTCAAAGCCCACTTCCCGCTGGGGTTGGACCTTGACGTCGATGAGCGCGGCTACCATTTCCTCACCGGCCTTCTCCCAGTTGATCAGGGTATTGTATTTGAGAATTACTTTGCTTTCCTCCATCTCGCTGATGAAGCGTGCGACTTCATCAATAGGCAGGCCCAGCATGGTGGCTATATCCTCCGGCGCTAACCGGTTGTTCTCAGCCAAAATTGCCAAAATCGAGCGCCTGGTTGTTTCCGTCATCTTTCGTCCTCCTGTCCTCTTACAGAAAATAGATATTAAAAATTATTATACATCAGTTAGGAGAAATTAGGCTAGGGAAAATTATGGCGGGCAAAAAATGCTTGGCCTTTAAGGCAAGAACTTCGGTGCCAGGACCGAAGTTCAGAGTAGTTCACATTGTTTGGTATAGTTCAGAAGCCCTCCCGCCAAGATAACGGCCGCCTCCCGGGGGGAAAGGTTGTGGACCAGCCTGAGCTCCCGGCCGCTTGTCTTGTTTATTGCTGTCAGGGAGCCGCCTGACATTAGGCCGTGGACAACTCCTGTAAACTGCAGGATGTCGCCCTGCTGCAGGGATTCGTAATCCTCTTCATGTTCGAAAGTCAGGGGCAAAATGCCAAAGTTGATCAGGTTGGCGCGGTGGATGCGGGCAAAGGACTTGGCAATTACAGCCTTAACGCCCAAATACATTGGGGCCAGGGCAGCGTGTTCCCGGCTGGAACCCTGCCCGTAATTCAGGCCCCCGACTATCACGCCGCTGCCCGCGGCCAGGGCCCTGTCGGAGAAGTCAGGGTCGACACTGCTGAACACGTAGCGGGATATGGCCGGTATATTGGAGCGCAGGGGGAGAATTTTCGAACCCGCCGGCATGATGTGGTCTGTGGTGATATTGTCACCTGTCTTAAGCAGCACGGGAAGTTCCAGGCCGTCTGCCATGGGCTTGGGTACAGGCAGGGGTTTGATGTTGGGGCCGCGGCGTATTTCCGCCTTGTCCGGCTCAGGGGACGGGGAGAGAATCATGCTGTCATCGGTGAGAAACTCCCCGGGCTGGCTGACCTCAGGATATTGGCCCAGTTCCCGCGGGTCTGTGAGCACGCCTGTCAGTGCTGCTGCAGCCGCAACCTCGGGGCTGGCCAGGTAAACCCTGGCGTCAGCGGTGCCGCTGCGCCCTTCAAAGTTGCGGTTGAAAGTGCGGACAGCCACACCTGCGGAGCAGGGGGACTGGCCCATGCCGATGCATGGCCCGCAGCTTGTCTCCAGAATCCTGGCGCCGGCGGAGATGAGGTCAGCCAGGGCGCCGTTGTTAGCCAGCATGGCAAAAACCTGGCGTGAACCGGGAGAGATGACCAGGCTGGTCTCAGGGTGGACTGTTTTGCCTTTCAGGATCGCGGCCACCCGCATCAGGTCGGTGTAAGAAGAGTTGGTACAGCTGCCGATAGCCACCTGGTTCACTTTGATCGGCCCGATCTCTTTGATCCGGGCCACGTTATCAGGGCTGTGGGGCTGTGCCGCCATGGGTTCGAGCGCAGAGAGGTCGATGTCGATGACTTCATCATAAGCAGCCCCGGAGTCTGCCTCCAGAGACTGCCAGACAGCTTCCCTGCCTTGGGCCCGCAAAAAGGCCCGGGTAACTGCGTCGCTGGGGAAAAGGGATGAGGTTGCCCCCAGTTCCGCTCCCATGTTGGTAATGGTGGCCCGTTCAGGTACAGAGAGTGTGGATACGCCCGGTCCGCCGTATTCAAGGATTTTCCCTACCCCGCCTTTGACACTGAGGCGGCGCAGGACTTCCAGAATGATATCTTTGGCTGAAACCCAGGGATTGAGTTTGCCTGAGAGGCGGATGTCCACGACCTTTGGCATGGTGAGATGAAAAGGTCCGCCGCCCATGGCCGCGGCCACGTCGAGCCCTCCGGCCCCGATGGCCAGCATGCCCAGGCCGCCTCCGGTCGGGGTATGGCTGTCTGAACCCAGCAGGGTGGCTCCGGGCCTGCCGAAACGTTCCAGGTGGACCTGGTGGCAGATGCCGTTGCCGGGCCGGGAAAAGTAAATGCCGTATTTGGCGGCAATACTCTGCAGGAACAAGTGGTCGTCGGCGTTCTCGAATCCGGTCTGCAGCGTGTTATGGTCCACATAGCTGACGGAAAGCTCTGTCTTGACCCGGGGAACGCCCATAGCTTCAAACTGCAGGTAGGCCATGGTGCCTGTGGCATCCTGGGTAAGGGTCTGGTCAATTTTTATCGCGATTTCCTCGCCCGGTACCATCTTGCCGGCGACCAGGTGGTCTTCTATAATTTTGTAAGTAAGATTTTTTGACATTACAACTTAGCCTCCTTATACGGATTAAATTTATCAAAACCAGGCAGGAATCTCTACCCTTTGAGCAAATGTATACATAATATTTGTGGTTGGGTAGACTTTGGGGGAGAATTCAGAAGTCAGAATTCAGGAGTCAGAATGGTGCAAGAGTCAATCGCTGAGTCAATCTGGGATATTCTTGATTAACCCAAAGCCAGAATGTGAGAAGATTTGCTAGGACGTAAGAACGTCCCCGTTATCCCTAAACCTAAAGATTTGAGCAAAAGTATTCTGAATTCTGAATTCTGAGTTCTGAATTCCTACTGCAAAGACACGACAGGAGGTAGTAAAATTGACTCCGCTGCAACGGGTGAAAAATACTTTAATGAATCTGCCCGAGAATTTTGAGATTATTGAATTTGACGTCAGCACCCATACTTCCGAGCTGGCGGCTCAGGCCCTGGGGGTCGAGGTGGGGCAAATTGCCAAATCACTGCTTTTTTTGTGCGGGGAGACTCCGGTCCTTGTGGTTACCAGCGGAGACGTGAAGGTGGACCAAAAAAAGCTGAAAAACCTGGTGGGAGGCAAGGTCAAGTTCGCTCCACAGGAGGTCGTGGAAGAGATTACAGGCTTTCCCCCGGGCGGAGTATGTCCGGTGGCTTTAAAAACACCTATCCGCATCTTTGTTGATGCCAGTTTGCGCCGCTTTCCAGTGGTCTATGCCGCGGCAGGGAGCCCGGCTTCTGCTTTGCTGCTCAGTGTGGAGCAGCTCCTCTCCATCAGCGGGGGTGAGCTGCAGGAACTGGCGGTCTAAGGCTGAATAGCAAAAACCCGGCGGATAAGCGGAGACATATCCACCGGGTTCTCTTTTTTGAGACCGCTAACGGTTTGCCTGCAGTGCCAAAGGGACTGTCCCCGTGACACTCCTCCCCGCACTCCCCGTGACAGCTCGCGGGTTAGCCTCGCTGCTGGTTTTTGTATTGGAAGTAAAGGTGCTGGGGCTTGGGCTCTTTGCGGAAGCGTATCTGGGAAATAGGGTAAGCCAAAAAGAGTGAGACAAAGGCGGCAAGAACTATGACAGAAAGGATTGCGGTTACAAGGCTTTCCACCCAGCCTAAGGCCCAGGCCGCCACTGCCAGGGCGAAACCGGCCATAAAAATCCAGCCGGCGATATCCCGGATGTTTGCCGGGAAGTTGTCCCCGCGGTTCTTGAATAACTCAATCACTTCCCGGTTGTTGTCGCTAAGCATTACTTGAATTCCCCCCTTCGCTTGTTTCTTGTGTTCCACACTCCCTATTATATACCTGCGGGCGGATAATTCCGAGCCTAAAACGGCAGGATAATTCCAGGTTAGCAAGAAATATTCACTGTTAAGATTAATTTTGTCAGGAGGTCTTTATGAAAAAAGTTTTTGCGCTATTGACAGTCTTAATGCTGTTTTTAGCAGGCTGCGCTGCAAAGGCTCCGGCTCCCTCCGGTCCGCAGGCGAACCAGCCTCAAGCCGGTCAGCCTCAGGTAAGCCAACAGCCCGGAAACGCCCGCAAAACGTTCAGCGCACCGCCGCCAATGCAGATTGACACCAAGAAACAGTATTTTGCCACCCTGCACACCAGCATGGGCGATATTCATATCAAACTGTTTGCCAGTGAAGCTCCTGTAACGGTAAATAACTTTGTGTTTTTGGCCCGTAACAAGTTTTATGACGGGTTGAAGTTTCACCGTGTAATCAAGACCTTCATGATTCAAACCGGGGACCCCAACGGGGACGGGACCGGGGGCCCGGGATACAAATTCCAGGATGAGCTGCCCCCCAAGCATCCCTATGCCCCGGGTATCGTGGCAATGGCCAATGCCGGGCCCAACACCAACGGGAGCCAGTTTTTTATCGGCAGCGGCGATGATGTCAAGAATCTTAACAGGACTCCGAATTACACCGTTTTCGGTCAGGTGGACAGCGGCATGGATGTGGTGCAGAAAATAGCCTCGGTCAAAGTTGGCCCCAGTCCAAGCGGTGAAGTGAGTTCTCCGGTCGATCCGGTATATATCAACTCAGTCTCCATTGAAGAAAAATAAACGGCAGTGTACTTTCCACAGAAAAATATGGCTTTTTGGGTTACCTATTAGGATGGAAAACGCTGATTTGGGGTCAGCTGTGGTAGTCGGATGAACATTTTCTGCAGGTTGTGAACTATGGTTGAGAGTAAGGACAATTTGAAGATAGTGCTGGTTGAGCCGGAGATTCCGCCCAATACGGGGAATGTGGCACGACTGTGCGCTGTGACGGGCTGCTCACTGCATCTGGTCAAGCCTCTGGGCTTCAGCATTGATGACAGGCAGCTCAAGCGGGCCGGGTTGGATTACTGGCATTTTTTGGATGTGCATTATTACGAGGGCTGGCAGGACTTCTTAAGCAAAAATCCTGGTGCAGAGGTCTTTTTGGCTACTACGAAGGGCGGCAAACATTATCATCAAATCAGCTATCCGCCCGGTTGCTTTCTGGTATTTGGCAGGGAGACCAAGGGGCTGGCGCCGGAGATTTTGGCTTCCTTCCCTGAGCGCTGCATCAGGCTGCCCATGCGTGAGGAGACCAGGTCGCTGAATCTTTCCAACGCAGTGGCGGTGGTGGTTTACGAGGCCCTGCGCCAGCAGGGCTTTGCCGGACTGGTTTAAGGGGGGTGGGTCCTTGGGCTCTCTTGGCAGATTGCTGAAACTTGTCCCCAAGTACTGGGTGCGAGGGCTGTTGGCCCTCTTTTCCCTTTTGGTGGGGACTGCGGTAAGCATGACTATTCCCTATATCGTTAAAGGCGTGATTGACGGTCCCCTGGTGAGCGGCGACCTCAGGGTGATCAACCGTTACGTGCTGATAATCGGCGGGGTGGCCTTGGTGCGGGGAGTTACCTCCCTGGTGCAGACCTACTGCACCGAGTCCATGGCCCAGGCTGTGGTGTATGACTTGCGCAACAAGCTCTACGATCATCTGCAGCGCCTCTCCTTTAGCTATTATGACAAGGTGCAGACAGGTGAACTGATGTCCCGCCTGACCTCAGATGTGGAAACGGTGAGGATGCTTTTGGGACGGGCCTTGGTTAACTTTACCGTTAACATACTGCTCCTGGCGGCGATTCTGATCATGCTGTTTTCCCTGAACTGGCAGTTGAGTTTGGTGGCTGTGGCAGTCTTTCCTTTTGCCTACCTTACCATCCGGCGCTTTGGCCAGGAGGCCAGGCCGGCGTACAGGATGCTGCAGGCTCAGATTGCCAGGCTCACCGCTTTTCTGCAGGAAAATATTTCCGGCATCAGGGTAGTAAAGGCCTTTGGTCAGGAACAGGCGGAAATCGCCCGCTTATCCCGCCAGAACCAGGAAAACTTTGCCCGGAGCATAGCTTCTTCCCGCATTTATGCCTTCTATTTCCCGCTCATCAATTTGCTTTCAGGCTTGGGCATGGCGGCAGTGTTGGGTGTGGGGGGCAGCAAGGTGGCGTCAGGGCAGATGACTCTGGGCACATTGGTAGCCTTTAACACCTATTTGGCCATGCTTGTAGGGCCAATTCGCATGTTCGGCTGGATCCTGAACATGCTGCAAAGGGCTCAGGCCAGCAGTGAGCGGATTTTTGAGGTGTTGGATGCAGAGGTCGAGATACAGGACTCGCCCGGGGCGATCGACCTGAAAGATTGCCGCGGTGAAGTGGAATTCAGGCTGGTTTCTTTTCAGCACCTGACTGAGCGCCCGGTGCTGAGGGATATTTCCTTTGCTGCCAAGCCCGGAGAGACGATAGCTGTGGTAGGGCCCACCGGGTCGGGCAAGAGTACCCTGGTCAACCTGATTCCCAGGTTTTACAAACCGGTCTCGGGCGTGATAAAAATCGACGGGCGGGATATCAGAGATTACAGCTTGGAGAGCTTGCGCCGGAACATAGGAGTGGTTATGCAGGATACCTTTTTGTTTTCAGCCAGCATTGGCCAAAACATAGCCTACGGCAGGCCTGGCATTTCCCCTGCGGGGATAGAGGCTGGGGCCGGCGCTGCGGCTGTAAAGGAATTTGTTGAGGCGCTGCCCGATGGGTATGACACCCAGATCGGAGAAAGAGGCATGGGCTTGTCGGGGGGGCAGAAACAGAGGGTAGCCCTGGCCCGGGCTTTGGCGCTTCGCCCCAGAATTCTGATCCTGGATGACACCACATCCAATGTGGATGCGGAGACCGAACACGAGATCCTGCAGTCCCTCAAATCTTTAAAGGGCCAGGCTACGATTTTCGTGATTGCCCAGCGTTTTGGCCTGGTCAAAGAGGCTGACATGATTTTGGTCCTGGACCAGGGGAGGCTAGTCGAACGGGGCACCCATGCCGAACTCCTGGCCCAGGCAGGCCTGTACAGCCGGATGTTCAACATGCAGGCGGGCTTTGAGGCAGGTGAAACAACATGAGGCGCCACTTCGGGGATCCGGACGAAATTCCGGTCAAACCCTTTGAGCGCGGCTTGTTCCTGCGTCTTATGGGCTATGTGAAGCCTTTTCGTAAATCATTGTTTATTGCCGGGGTGTTCATGCTGGTCTCGTCTCTGACAGATTTGGCAGGACCGCTGGTGCTGCGCTACGCCATCGATAGTTATATCATCCCCAGAAATATTCTGGGCCTGTGGCAGATTATCTTTGTGTACTGCCTAATCCTGGTCATAAACTGGGTTTCGACTTATTACAATACCTATCTGGCCACACTGACAGGCCAGAAGGCGATGTTTGCCTTAAGGCAGAAATTGTTTGAGCATCTGCAGGTCCTCAGTTTCAGGTTTTTTGACCGGCGCAAGGCCGGAAAAATCATGTCGCGTTTTACCAATGACATCAGCGCCCTGAACCAGTTCCTTACCTCGGGCATCCTGGATGTGGTCAGCGACCTGATTGTCCTCTGCGGTACTATTTTGCTGATGCTCAGCATGAACTGGAAACTCGCACTGGTAACCTTCACTACTCTTCCCTTCGTGGCGCTGACTGCGGCCGGCATGCGGTCGAAGGTTCAGGCAGCATACCGCGACACCCGCAATACCATCGCCGATGTAAACTCCTCACTGCAGGAAAACATCTCCGGGGTGCGGGTAGTGCAGGCTTTTAGCAGGGAAAAAGTTAACATGGCCGGCTTCGAGCAAATCAACCGTAGAAACTTCCAGGCCAATGTGAAGGCGGCAACTCTCTTGGCCCTGTTCATGCCGATGGTGGACATACTATCAGTCCTTGGGAGCATCCTGGTCATCTGGTATGGGGCAAGGCTGGTGGTGGCACATCAGATAACGGTAGGAATACTGGCTGCTTTTTTGGGTTATGTGACCAGGTTCTACAGCCCCGTGCGTGATTTGAGCCAGGTCTGGGGTTCCCTGCAGGCAGCCATGGCCGCGTCGGAGCGGGTGTTCGAAATCCTCGACACTCCTCCCGAAATCCTGGAAAGCCTTGACGCTGTGGAGTTAACAGAGGTACGGGGAGAGGTGGAATTTCGGGAGGTAACTTTCAGCTATGACGGTGAAAGCCCGGTTCTGGACAGGGTAAGCCTGCATGCCCGGCCTGGAGAGAAGATTGCCCTGGTGGGACCTACCGGAGCGGGCAAAACTTCCATCATCAATCTTCTGGCCAGGTTTTACGATGCGGATGCAGGCTCAATCACGCTTGACGGCACGGAAATCAGCCGGCTGTCCTTTAAGTCCCTGCGGGCGGCGGTGGGGGTTGTGCTGCAGGATACTTTTATCTTTGCCGGAACTGTGCGGGAGAATATAGTCTTTGGCTGTCCGGCGGCAGGCGTGGAGGCAGTGGAAAGGGTGGCCAGGCTGACAGGGGCACACGAGTTTATCTCCCGGCTGCCCAAGGGTTATGAAACCCAGGTAATGGAGCGGGGTGTGAAACTATCCGCCGGGCAAAGGCAGCTTTTAGCCTGTGCGCGGGCGCTTTTGGCTGATCCTCGCATCCTGATTCTGGATGAGGCCACTTCCAGCGTGGACGTATCCAGTGAGCAGGCTGTGCAACGGGCCCTGGAGGTGTTGATGGAGGGCAGGACCTGTTTTACCGTGGCCCACCGTCTTTCAACTGTAAGAAACGCAGACCGGATTCTGGTCATCGCTGAGGGAAAGATAGTAGAAGAAGGCCCCCACCGCGAACTGATGGCACGCAAGGAACTATATTTCAGGCTCTACCTGAACCAGTTGAAGGAATTGGACTGATGCCGCGTAAGATAACCTTAACGCTGGAATGTTTTTGACAGCCGCGTATATGTTTGTACTGATGGGCCTGATTTTCCCGCTCCAGGCAGGGTATTCAGGCGCACAAACCGGGCCCGCCCTTACGGTTAAAGGGGGAGTTGGGAAGTGGACTTTAAGGTCACCCGTTTTGACAAGCACAAACCTGCCTTTGATACTCTGGTTCTGACCGCCTGGAGCGAGGGTGTACCCGGCCTGAGTGTCTGGGATCACACCGGCCTGGTCGGCCGGCTTTGGGACAAAGGGAAGATAAGCGGCAAGGTTAAGCAGGTTGAGGTGGTTTACACGGAGGCTCCCTGGGAACAGGTAGTGATACTGGGTTTGGGTGACAAGGACAAGTTCAGAGTCGAGCAGGCCAGGCGCTGCGGTGCTGCTCTGGCAGACACTTTGACCGGGTTGGAATGCAGGAAAACGGGTCTGGCGGGGGAGTTTAAAGCTCCCGGAGTTCCTGAGGCAGAGGCCGTGGCAGCGCTGGTAGAGGGAATGATTCTGGGCAGCTACAGGTTTGACAAGTACAGGCAGGCCGATCCAGAGGTGGAACCAGGGGTGGAGATTCTGGTGCCGGATACATCCCTGGATTCCGTGAGCAGCGCTGTACACCGGGCAGTGGTGCTGGGGGAAGCCACAAATCTGGCCCGGGACATGGTAAATGAACCTGGCAATAAGCTTACCCCGGCGGAGATGGCCCGGCGGACCCAGCAGGTTGCAGCCGAATCTGGCCTGGAGTGCCAGGTGCTGGGGGCGGCAGAGATGGCCGCCCTGGGGATGGGAGGGCTTGGAGGTGTTAGCAGGGGTTCGGTGGAGGAACCCCTGCTGATTGTGCTTCACTACCGCGGCAGGGGACAGGGAAGGGCCCTGGGGTTTATCGGCAAGGGGATTACCTTTGATGCGGGAGGACTCTCCTTGAAGCCTGTTGCCGGCATGGAAGAGATGAAAAGCGATATGGCTGGAGGCGCGGCGGTGATTGCGGCCATGAGCGCCATAGCCCGGCTGAAACCGGCTCTGGATGTAACGGGAGTGGTGCCTGCCTGTGAAAACATGCCCGGGGGTTCCGCCTTGAAGCCGGGAGACATTATTACGATTCTGGATGGGACTACGGTTGAGATTATCAGCACAGATGCTGAAGGAAGGCTTATACTGGCAGATGGGATTGCCTATGCCAGGAGACTGGGGCTCGAACCCATCATTGATGTGGCAACTCTCACCGGCGCATGCTCCATCGCCCTGGGGCCGGCGTATACCGGCCTGTGGTCCAATTCAGGTGAATTGCAGCAAAAAGTGCTGCAGGCGGCCCGCAGCGCAGGAGAAAAGGTCTGGGCCATGCCGTATGACAGCGATTATTACGAATTGACCAAAAGCCGAACGGCAGATTTAAAGAACACCGGGGGACGGCAAGGAGGGGCATGCAGCGCGGCGGCTTTTCTCGGCCATTTTGCCCGGGAAACCCCCTGGGTCCATCTGGACATTGCACCGACGGGTTTTGCCGATAATTCTGAAGGGTATGTGAAGCAAGGCGGCACCGGAGCCATGGTCAGGACCCTGGCCACTTTGGCCTGCCTGTGGACAGGTGAATAGGTAGGATTAGCAGCATAATTGTAGAATTTGGCTAGTGAACCTGATTATAAGGCTTGAGCGGATTTTATGCTAAAGGAAGTAATATTGATTAACAATGAGAAATTTGTTACAGTAGGGAAGATAGAGTAGTACTCCGTATGATTTGGAGTGAATCTGATGTTAAATGATTTGCTGCTGTTGGGTTTGGTGGCCTTTGTGCTTACCCTGGTGTTAACCCCGGCAAGCATGTATCTGGCGAAAATGGTGGGGGCTATAGATCACCCAGGCGGGCGCAGGGTTCATTTGCGTCCCATACCGCGTCTGGGCGGCATAGCCATGTATGTGAGCTTTGTTGCTGCTGTGATGCTGTTCATGCCGCGTCCTTTAACAATACAAACCGAAGGGCTTATAGTCGGCTCAACAATTCTTCTGGTTGTAGGGATATATGATGACATCAAAGGGGTAAGCCCTAAGGCCAAGTTTCTGGGCCAGCTGGCGGGGGCTGCGGTCCTCTTGTTTTTTGGCTACCACATAGAGAGCCTCACTCTCCCGGTTATCGGCCCCATACCGCATTTAGGCGCCTGGGGAACAGCTCTTGTGCTTTTCTGGGTGGTGTCACTGGTCAATACGGTCAATGTTGCTGACGGGCTGGACGGATTGGCGGCGGGAATATCCTTCGGTGCCTGCCTGGTCATGGCCTGGTCTGCTGTCAGGATAGGCCAGTCAACCGAGGCTTTAATGCTGGCGGGACTGGCCGGGGTCTGTCTCGGTTTTTTGTTGTTCAATTTTCATCCTGCCAAGGTGTTCATGGGTGATTCGGGCAGCATGTTCCTCGGGTTTGTCATGGCGGCCACATCGGTGTCAGGTTTGCTGAAAACCCCGGTTTTGCTGGGTTTGGTTCTTCCCATGCTGGCCCTGGGCATGCCCATATTTGATATGACCTTTACGGTTATCAGGCGCAAATGGAAAGGACAGCCCATCTCAGTAGCCGACCGGGGACATCTGCACCACAGGTTGTTGGACCGGGGCTTTTCCCACCGCCAGGCGGTACTGGCCATGTACGCTTTGAGCGCGATTTTGGGCGGGGCTGCGGTGTTAGCCGGCCTGAATGACTGGCAGTGGGCCGTCTTTCTGACTGTGCTGGTCTGTATTGTACTGGTTACAGTGCTCTTCGGCAAAAGGCATGTTCCGGTCCCCAGGCGCAGCAGCGGCAAGTAGCGGAAACAGTACATAAGTCCACCCGGTTTTTACGCCGGGTGGATTTTTTGTTTTGGGCAAGTTCTTGGACTGAGAAATATGCTCTGCGCCACATATGATGTTTATAGGGGGTGTGTGGCGTGAATTTGTTTGGTGTGCCAGACTCACAGGGTATGGAAGTCCTGGCATTTTTGAGCGTTGACGGGGAAGAGAAGGGACTGGAGTTGTTCCGGCGGTTCTACAGAGGGCTTACATATCTGGCCCTGTTTCATTATCCGGTCGATGCCAAAGGAGAAATCAGCGGCACCATAGACAAGACGATTGTGGATCAGGCTCATTCCTTTGGGGTCAAGGTTTTGCTGGTCCTGTCCAACTTCGTAGGCAAACAGTTTAACCCGTTTATCATGCGGAATATTTTTCTGCACCGCGATATTCAGGATAACCTGCTGCAAAACCTGACCACTATGCTGCAGCAAAATCAACTGGACGGGGTCAATTTGGACCTGGAGAATATGTTTGCCGAAGACCGGGCGCTGTTCTCGGCTTTCATATCCCGTCTGGCCGGGGCCCTCAGGGCTGCCGGAAAGGTTGTCACTCTTTCAGTGCCGGCAAAACTGCAGGATGACCCCCAGGCCCACTGGCGGGGTGCCTTTGATTACCGTACCCTGGGGCAGGCGGTAGACCGGGTGGTATTGATGACCTATGAGGAGCACTGGGCGGCCAGCACACCGGGGCCGGTGGCGTCCACTCCCTGGGTTAACGGGGTCTTGAACTATGCCACATCCCAAATCATCCCTGCCAAGCTCTACCTGGGCTTGCCAATGTATGGCTACGACTGGCCCATGGATAACGGCACGGGGAAAACAGTCACCCATTCCCGGGCGCTGCACCTGGCTTCACGCTACAATGCCAGGATAGTTTGGGATGATGTAATGCAGGCGCCTCATTTTACCTATACAGATGAGCAGGGGACAGTGCACAGGGTTTGGTTTGAACACGTGGCCAGCGCCCAGGCCAAGATTGCCCTGGCCCGGCAGTATGGTTTAAGAGGACTTGCAGTTTGGGAAATGAAACTCACCTTCCCGGAATTCTGGCAGTATATCATCAACAACGTTCCTGTGGCCAAGGTCTAGGCTTGCTCTTGCGTTCCCCTGATGTTTCCATTACTATGGAAACATCAGGGGAGAAAGGGTGAAGATTTTGAAAATTACCTTCCATGGACATGCCTGTTTCAGTCTTCATGGCAAAGCCGGCAAAGTAATTATCGATCCTTTTTTGAGCGGCAATCCTGCTGCCGATATCAAGCCCAGCCAGGTTAAAGTTGATGTCATACTGGTCTCCCATGGACATGGCGACCATCTGGGGGATGCGATTGAAATATCCAAGAGTTCCGGCGCTTTAATCATTGCTCCTTACGAGCTTGCGGTGTACTGCCAGCGGCGGGGGGCCAGGAGTCATGCCATGCATATCGGGGGCGGCCGTCGCTTTCCTTTTGGTTCTGTGAAATTGACCCAGGCTTTGCACGGTTCAGCCGCCGATGAAGACCCGCTGGTATATACGGGCAATCCTTGCGGCTTTATGATCAATATGGATGACAAGGTCGTTTATCACGCCGGTGATACCGGACTCTTCGGAGACATGGAGCTGTTGGGGAAGCTCAATTTTATTGACCTCGCCCTTTTGCCCATCGGAGACAACTTTGTCATGGGCCCGGATGATGCTGTTATCGCAGCCCAGCTGCTGAAGCCCAAAATGGTTATTCCTATGCACTACAATACTTTTGAGGTTATCCGGCAGAATCCGGATGAATTTGCTCATAAAGTGGAATTGTACAGCAAGCCCGTAATCCTGAAACCCGGTGAGTATCTGGAGTTATAAGTAGAACGATTTCGAGAAAGATACTTTCGGGTCGTTAGGGTCGACTTGAGTTTCTGCTCCGTTCAGCAGACTACGTCGCCTAGCATACTTTTCGGCTCCTCCGTAATGCTTCACTGCGCAGAAACTCAAGTCACCCTTTAGCTACCGCAAGATTCACATTTAGTAAAACCCGCCGAGCGATAAGCTGGGCGGATTATTTTTTGGGGTCCAGGAAATCCTAATTCATGAGATTACTGGACGAGGTGATGGCCTGTGACCATGAACAATTGTCTCAGCCACTGTGTTCACTGGGCGGGAGGAAAGTGCAGGTTGGAGAATGTGCGGGGCACTTCTTTCGGGGTGCAGGACTGCCCCCATTTTGACCACCGGGTGGCCGGCAGAACCAGGCCAGGCATAACCCCTGAACTGTAAGGAGGATTGTTCTAATGGAGAAGAAAAAGGCGGCAAAAGGCGGGGACAAACCGAAGGTGCGGCAGAAGAAGGTCGATCCCCTGGAACCAATGAAGCTGGAGATTGCGGCTGAGTTAGGCCTGGCGGAAAAGGTGAAAGCGGGGGGGTGGGATTCGCTCAGCGCCAGGGAGGCAGGCAAGATCGGGGGATATATGACCCAGAGACTGAAAGCTATACGGCAGGAGGTTGAAACTTCTAACCTATGAATCTCCCCCGCCTACACTACCGTTTAGAAGCGGGGCGTTTCTCGCCGGCAATGAATAAAGCTTCTCAAATATTGGCAGAATAGGGATAATATGCCGGGAAGGAGGCTCCTCGTTGGCCAAGAACCGGGAAATGAAGAAACCCAAGAAGGAAAGACCCAATCCAGCAGGCTCCCTGCCGATACTGGAAAACGCCGCTGAACTTACTACACCCAAGAAGAAGAAAAATACCTACTAAGTTTTACGGCCCCAGCGGGGGCCAATTTTTTTATACCTCAGCATTCCTGTAATGAAAACAGATGGTCTTTGAAAAAAGTAAGCCCCTCCTGGTAAAATACGAGGTGTCCGGATGAAAGGACCCTTAATTAAACAACCAGGGAAGGAGCTTATTATGAATT
>JAJZPO010000075.1 GCA_021811155.1 Bacillota bacterium
ATGTCAAATCTTTTTGGCGATTTTTGGATTGTATCTTCAAATTTTTTGGGGTTTATGCTGGAGCTATTTTCCATCAACTGCATAACTCCTGTTAGGAATATGATAGAAGTTAGGATTCCCAGCAACTTCAAACCGGTTACAGTCATCACTGTTAAAAAAATGGCTAGCATGACCCGGTTAGCAATCGCATTGGCCTTATTCTCCCGTTGCTCGGGAAAAACAGAAATAAACTTCACGAGATATGCTGATGCTAAAGAGAACGACACTGATTCCAGTTCCCGCGCCCCAAACAGCAATCGGCCTGAGGCAGGCGCCAATACTATTGCTAAGCCAAGGAACAAATTCAACCAGAATAAATTTCTCGCCTGAATCAGGTAAGAGCGTTTTATCCAGGTTAAACAGCCAATCAACCAAAATAACATGCCTAAGAGTGGCATGGGCATCACGCTCAGCATAGTTGCCCAAGATTGAGCGGAAGGCATGTCAATTACTCTGGTTGTGTCCCCTGCGCCAACAACCTTTAACGATCTGGCACCCTCAACCTCACCCCAGCTTTGGACCAGCGGAAACCTGTCGGGGCGTTGGCGATTGACTTCTACGATTAAGTCCCCCGCTCGGATGCCCGACTGGTAGCCTACTCCATTGGGGTCGCTTTGAACAACTATCCAACCTCCAGCATTAGGCTGAATTTCTATGCCAATATACGGGTGGTTTAAGGCCGGGATAAAATATAGGAACCAAACCAAGAGAAAGGCGGCATTGACAAGATAAAATAACCGCCACCTAGATGCCTTCTTGAACAAGGCCAATCAACTTTCCTTTCTGCCTTTCTGGCACAGAGATGGTGTCAAAAGACAAGCAGTTTGCGAATGATCTGAGCTATCCCAGTCTTGATGGCTTTTTAATTTGTTTGACAAAAACAATGGAAAATCCTTTAATAAAAAAATGATGATGCCACTTCTTGATACAGTTTGAATTATCCTTCACTGCTTAGTTACCATTGCAACTTTTCACCGTTTAATGCAAAGCATGTTCATCCAGGGCGAAGGTATAATTCCGCCCTACTAAAAAAGGTATTATTCCTATCAATGCAATAATAAAGGTTGTTCCAAAAGAAGCGGAAATCAGAAGGACCTGAGCTTGAGGCGATCCACTCTAAGGGCCATCAACAATGCCCGTGCCAAACAACAGACCGCAGCTGCGGTCTGTTGTTTGGACTATACCATATGACCCAGGGCAGCATGGTCTGCCTGTATTCTAAAGAAGCCTTAATAAGAATATTACAGCAATTAATAACGCAAATGCTAAATAAAGATATCCGAACTTGTTTTTATCTTTAATATTTTTAATGCTAAGTAATGTAAAAATTATTACAAATAAAACATTAGTCGTAGTAGAAATTGGAAATGTTGCCGACCTATTCGCTATTGCGTAGAGGTTAATAGCTATTATTACTATAGCTGCAAAAATACTGATGATTTTTATAAAGCTATTACTAAATTTAGTCACAAGTTCATCCCCTTCAATTTATCGAATAAGCTTCCGATGGCTAATTTATTGCCTTCGCCGAATTCCATAAAGTGGATTTCCCCCAAGGAAAGATAATTTTAGTCAAGCGCATACTCTAAGTTCATAAGGCATTTGACAACTCGACATAGGCTACGATGTGATATCCGTTATCTAAAACCCGAAGTGTATTTGGGCTTGCTTCGCCATCACCGTTTTGCACACTCCGGCTCGCCCTAATTAAGGCGTCTCCTCAAAGTTCCAGCTAAAGTTTTCATACGAGATTACTCCAATTATTTTACGTGCTTCAGAAAATCGGAAACATTAATGAAACCCGAATTCAAGTTTGTAGCTTTTCTTAATGCATTATTTAATGTGTCAAAAGAAGCTTTTGGATTAACTTCTAATCCTAATGCAATTATCCCAGACATTAATGCAGCCGATATCGAAGTTCCTTTTACTATCTTACTTTTGCTATTTCCATTTTCATCAACCGATACAGTTTGTATTCCTTCTCCAGGAATTAATATACTAGACTTATTTTCTGAATAATTACTAAAACTTGACATTTTCCCATTTTCATCTTGCGATGCAACGGAAAACACGTTAGGCATATTTGCAGGAAATTAGGATCCCATGTCAAGTCTACCCCAGAGAAATCGGACGAGACCTCCCTGTTAAAGAATTTTATTTTTTCTAATGAGTGGCCACCTTTTTAAAGGCTCAGTATGTCTTTGATAGATAAGTCAGTTGTCCTAGCTCGTAAAGTATGTCTGGATTTTAAGGAGGAACTAAGCAAGTCGTTAAGTGTTAATGACGCATTTAACATCACCTCCCCTTGGTGTAATTTGGACTAAATCAAAATTCGGGCCAAAAGCAAAACTGTCCTGTACCGGAAAATCTATGACCCTGTAACTGCAAAGGGGAATTTACAGCAAGCTAACCCCCAAAATATAGATGTCTGGATTGTTTAGTACAGGGCTGCTACCGATTACCGTAACCTTTGGATAAGGCTATGAAACCTTTACAAAGGAAAACCTATCACCCGCCAACATGACACGGCAGCCCAGTGTTTTTCAAAAACCCACCTATAGATGGAGGCCAAAATCTTTGAAACTTAAGTTATGGGGTAGGGAATATCATCCTGGAACTGCATAACTCCTATTTTAGATACAGTAACATTGTTTTACTAATGAGTCATCCGCATTTATACGTATATCGGGATAAATTTTTACTTGTTCAAATCCACAACGCCGTAGGAGTATTGGTCCTGCAGCACATAAAAAAGCCATAGTCCGAAAACTTCGGCTATGGCTTAAGCGTTTGCCCGCGGCAGGTTCCTCCCTGGCCCACTTTGGTTAAAGAGCCCAGCGCCAGGAGCATTTGAAAATGAGGCGGTTCATGACCGTCCCCATCTGACTGCCCTAAATACGGCGCCTGTAATCAGGATTCACCAGATGTTCAGGCGTACGCCCGGCCAGGGCAGCTACCAAACCCCGGGCAGCTGTCAGCGCCATCCTGGCCCGGGTATTGTAGGTGGCGCTCCCCAGATGGGGGGCGACTATACAATTGTCCAAAGTCAGAAGCTTATGGTCCGGTGGCAGAGGCTCGGTCTGAAACACATCCAGCCCGGCAGCCCAAATCTGCCTGTTCTTCAGCGCCTGGTACAAGGCCTCCTCATCGACCACCGCGCCTCCGGCCGTGTTTACCAGAATGGCTGTGGGCTTCATCAGGGCGAATTCCTTTGTGCCCATAAGGTTCCGGGTCTCAGCAGTGAGCGGGCAGTGCAGTGCCACATAAAAGAAAGCGCAAAAATTAAGAAACAAACCGCAGCTAACTGCGGTTTGAGATTGGGCTATACCATGTGGCCTAGGGCCAGCATGCTCTGCCTGTATTCGTTGACCAACTGCTCAAAATCTGCTGGGGTCCCCGCTGGCAACATTTGCTTGGCCCGGGAGAACAGGCTGGCATGGATGTCCTCCCGCTGAATCAAAACTGCAATCAGCTGGCGCATACCCGGATCCGCAATCATGCCGTAATGCCTTGAATACAGGGCCTTAGCTCTTACTTCGGCTTCTACGTCAGCTTGAAGCATGTGCAGGGGGTCAAGGCTCTGGTCCACGTAGCTGATGTTCCAGGGTACACCTTTGGAATCCACATAAGCCAACCTGCCTCCAAGTTTGGTTACAGCGACGGCCACTGCCTCCATATGCCCCATTTCTTCGGCTGCAATCATGCCCAGGAGTTCCCTTAAATAGGGGTTTTGCATGTTCAGCCGGTGGTTTAAGTACTGGGACGCTGCGCTGAACTCGCTGTCCTTACCGCCGTAATGTTCCATGAGTATCCTGGCGTACTCCGGGTTTGGCCCTTGGACAGTTACAGGGTAAAACAGCTTGTGCTGATAGAGAAACACCTTTAACCTCCTCCACAAGTTATTCCATATTATGATATGAAACGAGAGGCAAAGGCGGCATTGCCAAAAGACAGATTCACCAAAATTACCTTACTTCACACTCCGGGCCCCAGCATAAAACCTAAGATTGGAGGGCCGCCATAATAAACCTAGACCAATAAATTAAAAGTAGTATGCCTCAAAGCACTAGCATACTACTTGCTTCACGCCCGGAACAGTGTCTACATTAGACCCTTTACTCCGATATCCTTGCGGAAAACATGCCCGTCAACTACCTGTGACACAAAAAAGCCACGCTTATGCGCGACGAGCAATTAAAAAATAATTTTAAACAAGGATATTATTGTCCCAAAAAAACCGCCGCCTAGCAAAATTCCACCTGCTAAACGGTAAGCTGCAATATATTGTTCTAACAAAATATTTAGTGAAGAAGTTGCACCTGATCCACCCATCTCAACACGTAAGAATTGACTTACTGCGTCATTCCCTAAACTGGGGCTCTTTAATAATACCCATAGGCCAATCAAGGCAATTGTGACACAAGCAATCGTAAACATATATTCTTTTTTCATGCAACTCACCTTTGCTTACAAACCCAAGGGAAATCTTTAAAAAGACCTCCCTTGGGTTTTGTAATTTTTATTTAAACAGAATATTGTACGAAGCAAACACCTATGGGCTTGGCCGCATTACCACTTCCTGCATAAGACTCCCATCCGATATATGGGTGCCACATAACGTCGTAAGATTTGTTATCATATACGGGATGTGCAATTATTTCGTAAGTTTGACCTGATGGCACTGATACTCCATAAGAATCAGAGACCCCATACCTATTTGTTACAGTGAAACCTACACCAGCACTTACTACTTCTGCACTAACGCCTACATTCGCACTCCATGTGGCGGACACATCGGATGAGACAGTCATAGTGGCAGTGCATGGACCGGGATAATAGGAATCTCCAATTTTTGAAAGACCGCATGTATTGCCAGTATCTCGGACATTATACAAGTAATAATATCCAGTTAACGCTTGCGGTGAAATAACCGAGGATTTACTAGGAGCCGGTTTTGTTACCGAGTTTGGTGCTTGTACCACCGATAAGTCTGTAGATATAGATCCGTCAATGACCAATGTTATTCCAACGAGTTTAGCATTAGGAGAAGGTGGTTTTAATCCCATCTGTCTTGCGTAGGCTTCAGGGTTACTGACCTGTATTACCTTCTTCTCTGGTTTAGTTACTTCTCTTGGTGCTGCTGTAACTGCGCTGCTAACAAACAAGGTAACTAATAATGTTAAAGCTACCCCCATTACAAAGAACTTGCGTATTCTTCTCTCTTTCTTCATTGACTAGCCCCTTCCCTTTATAAATTATACCATGAATGGGTACATGTGGACAGTTACAGGGTAAAACAGCTTGTACTGATAGAGAAACATTTGGCCTCCTCCTTTAGTTATTCCATATTATGATATGAAACGAGAGGCAAAGGCGGCATTGCCCAAAACAAAAAGCAGTATGCCTTGAAACTATGGCATACTACTTTGCTTCACAGTCTGGAATTAAATTGCTTGCACCATCAATAGCGAGAAGTCCCATTCCTCTTCAGGGATGGGATAAATTGAAACTATATTAGACCCTTTACTCCGATGTCCTTGCGGAAAAACATGCCGTCAAATTGCACCTGTTCTACCAGTTGGTAAGCTTTCTCCCTTGCTTCAGCCAGTCCGTTCCCCTTTGCCGCCACACCCAGTACCCGGCCGCCGCCGGTAATCACCCGGCCGTCTCTCAGAGCTGTGCCGGCATGGAAGATAGCTCCCCAATCAGGTAAGCTTGCGGGTAAAGTAATCGGGTCCCCTTTGGGATATGCCCCGGGGTACCCCCCGGCCGCAACCACCACACATACCGCCGCTTCCTCGCTCCACTGCAGCTCAATCTCATCCAGGCGCTGTGCCAGGGAAGCCTCCAGCACTGCCGCCAGGTCGGATTCCAGCCTCAATACCACTACCTGGGTCTCAGGATCGCCAAAACGGGCATTGTACTCGAGCACCTTGGGTCCGGCCTGGGTGAGGATCAGCCCAGTAAACAGGACCCCCGTAAATTCCCGCCCTTCCGCCGCCATGGCCCTGACCGTGGGCTTCACAATAGTCTCCATTACTTGCCGGTGAAGTTCTTCCGTAAACACCGGTGGCGGCGAATAGGTCCCCATTCCCCCGGTGTTTGGCCCCTTATCCCCATCGAAAATCCGTTTATGGTCCTGGACCGGCACCATGGGCAGGGCTGTTTTTCCGTCCACGAAAGCCAGCAGGCTCACTTCCTGGCCTTCCAAAAATTCTTCTACCACCACCCTGCGGCCCGCTTCGCCAAACTGTCCTTCCATGATTTCGTTCACGGCGTTTAGTGCCGTATCCAAATCCATGGCCACTATTACCCCCTTGCCTGCAGCCAGACCATCGGCTTTAACCACACAGGGGGCTCCGATTTTCCGGATATAGTCCTGGGCTGCCTGGGCCTCGGAAAAAACCCCGTACTCCGCCGTAGGGATGTTGTACTTACGCATCAAGTCCTTGGCAAAGGCTTTGCTCCCCTCGAGTTCCGCAGCTTTGGCCGTGGGGCCAAAGACCTTCAAGCCCGCTGCCCTGAACACATCCACAATGCCGAGGGTAAGGGGCACCTCGGGTCCCACCACCGTGATGTCAATCTGCTCCTGCCTGGCAAACTCCAGGAGAGCGTCCAAATCCTCTACCTGAATCTCCACATTTGTCCCCAGTTGGGCTGTCCCGGCATTGCCAGGCGCACAGAAGATCTCCTTCACCCGGGGACTCTGGGCCAGCTTCCAGGCCAGGGCATGCTCCCTGCCCCCGCTGCCCACCACAAGTACCTTCAAACCGCAAAACCTCCTATACTTACCCCACAAAATCCCGGTGCACTCTATGAGGACATGACTTCTTACGGAAAACGCTACTTAAGAGACTTTGCTGCTTCAGGGAGGATGAACCTTTCTGGAGCAAATTTTCACCTGACTCTGGTAGTCCGAGCCGCCGTGCTGACCGTAAGCCAAGGAATACCCTTGTCCACCCCACGAAATCGTCACGCACAATTCATGGACATGATTTCGCGGGGACCCCGGTCGGCGGCGGATTTGTCAAATCTCGGGTATAACATAGGACCAAAATCCGTGGCAGACCTGGACCGAGAATTGAAAATTTGCGGAAGAAATGTTCATCCCAACGGCCTCAATGCTTGAAATGGCGAATACCCATAAAGACCATGATGATTCCGTGCTCATCTACAGCCTCAATGGACTCCTGGTCTTTTAGCGAGCCGCCGGGCTGCACTATAGCCTTGATGCCCGCTTTGGCCGCCGCATCCACGGTATCGCGGAAGGGGAAGAAAGCATCGGAGGCCAAGTAAGCCCCTTTGGCTTTAGCCCCGGCCTGGGCCAGGGCTATACCGGCCGAACCCACCCGGTTCATCTGCCCTGCCCCTACTCCCAGGCTTGTCTTCTCTTTGCTCACCACGATAGCGTTGGACTTGACATGCTTGCAGACCTTCATGGCAAATTCCAGTTCCGCCAGGTCCTCAGCCGAAGGCTGGGCCTTGGACACAACCTGCCAGCTTTGCGGGTCTTCAACTGCCAGATCCAAATCCTGCACCAAAAAGCCGCCTTCGATCTGTTTTACTTCCAGGCGCTGCTGCCCGGCTTTCATATCGCCCACAGCCATCAGCCTCAGGTTCTGCTTGTCAGCAAAAACCTGCAGGGCTTCTTCGCTGAAGGAGGGCGCCACAATTACCTCCAGAAACAGCTTGACCATTTCCCGGGCGCTCTCAGCATCTACCTCCCGGTTGCAGGCCACAATGCCGCCAAAGGCGGATACCGGGTCCGCTGCAAAAGCCTTCAGATAGGATTCCCGCAAATTGGCGGAGGCAGCCACCCCGCACGGGTTGGTGTGCTTTACAATCACCGCCGCCGGCTCAGCGAATTCCCTGGCCAGAGCCCAGGCCGCGTTCATATCCACCAGGTTGTTATAAGAAAGTTCCTTGCCCTGCAGCTGTTTGGCATAGGCCAGGGAGCCTTCCCCTTGCCCGGCCAGCCGGTAGAAGGCTGCCTTCTGGTGGGGGTTCTCACCATAACGCAGTTCCTGCACTTTTTCCCCCGCCAGGGTGTGTACAGGTGTAAACGGGCTGTCCGAAACCAAGCTCTGGAAATAAGCAGAAATCATCCTGTCATAGAGAGCAGTATGGGTGTATGCCTCCGAAGCCAGCTTCAGCCTGAGCTCCCGGGATACCTGGCCCGAGGCTTTCAGTTGAGCCAGGACATGGGCATAGTTGCCGGGATCAACGATGACGGCTACCCGCTCAAAGTTCTTGGCCGCAGCTCTGACCATGGCCGGCCCGCCGATATCGATGTTTTCCACCGCTTCTTCCAGGGTAAAGTCAGGTTTGGCCATAACCTGGGCGAAAGGATAAAGATTAACCGCAACGATATCTATGGGCGCAATCCCCTGGCTTTCCAGCTGGGCCAGATGTTCCGGCGTACCCTTGGCCAGAATGCCGCCATGGACTTTAGGGTGCAGAGTCTTCACCCGGCCGTCCAAAATCTCGGGGAAACCCGTGATCTGGGTAACATAAGTGGCCGGCACCCCCGCCTGGGTAATGGTTTTGAAAGTGCCCCCGGTTGAAACGATTTCGAACCCCAGGGCAGCCAATTCCCGGGCAAATTCCACCACCCCGGCCTTATCCGAAACACTGATCAGGGCCCGTTTTTGCATCCTTACTCCCCCTTTATCCTTACTTTTTTATTTTCCAGCACAACTCTGCCCGCAGCCAACAGTCCCACAACCTCCGGCAGCAGAATGTGCTCCTGCTCCAGAATGCGCTCAGCCAGAGAATCTGCATCATCCGAGTCAAGCACCGGCACCGCCCTCTGGGCGATAATCGGTCCTGAATCCATACCCTCGTCCACAAAGTGTACCGTACAGCCTGACACCTTTACCCCATAGGCCAAGGCCTGAGCCTGGGCGTGCAGGCCTGGAAATGCCGGCAGGAGAGCGGGGTGGATGTTGATGACGGGACCGGGGGCCTGGGCCAGAAACTCAGGGCCTACCAGGCGCATGAACCCGGCCAGGACCACAAAGTCTACCTTATACTGCCGCAGCCCCGCAACCAGGGCCAGTTCAAACTCCTGCCGGGACTTCCCTCCAGCTTCGATGACCAGGGCAGGGATTCCCGCCCTTCTGGCTCTTTCCAAGGCGAAGGCCGCAGGCGCATCGGAAATCACCACGCTTATCTCCACCGGTAGCTCGGGCAATCTCTCTATTAACGCCTGGAGGTTGCTTCCCCGACCCGAGACCAGAACTCCAACCTTTTTTTTCATGTTTCCTCCCCTGAGCTCCTTAAACAAAGCGAACCTGCCCGGTACCCTGTTCCATCCTGCCAATTACCATTGAAGGCTGGCCGGATGCCGAGAGCATCTCCTGAGCCTGAGCCAGGTCTTTGGAGTCCAGGACCAGCACCAAACCGATGCCCATGTTGAACGTACGCAGCATGTCCTCCTCCGGGACTTGGCCTTTGGCTTGAATGAGCTTAAATACGGCTGGAACTTGCCAGGCCGAGCGCTCAAGCACTGCGCCAACCCCCTCAGGGAAAACCCGGGGCAGGTTTTCTACCAGGCCCCCGCCTGTAATGTGAGCCATGCCTTTTACCAGACCAGCCTCCACCAGAGGCAGGACCTGCTTGACATATATGCGTGTGGGTTCCAGCAATTCTTCGCCCAGGGAGCGGCCCAACTCAGGCACCACCTGGTCCACTGTGTAACCCGCTGCCTCCAGGAGAACCTTGCGCGCCAGGGAATAACCGTTGCTGTGCAGGCCGCTGGAAGGCAGGCCCAGTAAAAGGTCCCCGGGCACAATTTCCGAGCCGTCAATCAGCTTATCCCTGTTGGCCACACCAACGGCAAAGCCGGCCACGTCATATTCCCCCACCGGGTAGAATCCAGGCATCTCGGCGGTTTCCCCGCCAATCAGGGCGCATCCCGCCTGGCAGCAGCCGTCCGCGACTCCCCGTACTATTTCCTCCGCCTGGCCGGGGTCGAGTTTCCCTACCGCCAGGTAATCGAGAAAGAAGAGGGGCTCTGCCCCCTGGACCAGGATGTCATTTACGCACATGGCCACCGCATCGATCCCTATGCTGCGGTGCACCCCGGTGAGGAAAGCAACTCTAAGCTTGGTGCCCACTCCGTCCGTGCCGGACACCAGCACCGGATCAGTGTATTTCTTTATATCCAGGGCAAAAAGCCCGCCGAAGCCGCCCAGGCCGCCCATCACCCCCGGCCGCGCCGTCCGCGCCACATGGGCTTTCATCCTCTCCACCGCCCTATTGCCGGCGGAGATGTCCACCCCGGCATCCTTATAAGTAATTCCCACTTGTCCAGGCCTCCTAACATCCAACTATTCCGACTAGGACAAAGGGGACGGTTCTCAACGTCCTAGCAGATACCGTCGCAAATGACGTTTACTCTTGAGAAGTCCTTCAGGAACCGCCCCTGTTTACTCAGTTCCTCGCAACCGCCCCAGATAAGTGCTTAAGCTTCTTCCCAGAACCAAGGCAAGAAGGTGACTCGCCAAGTTTCGACTTCGCTAGACCCCCATGCCGCCTACGGCACCATCAGAAGATGAAAACCTACAAAGCAGCAGGGTCGTTTGATATATCCGGAGAGCGCGATTTTATTTGAAGCGTCCTATCCGCTCGCAGGGCGTTTCCAATCAGAGGACGGTTCAAATTCATGAGCGCCGGAGGATATATCAAACGGACCCCAGCGACCCCAACGACCCGAGGATTTTTCAGGCTAGGACATTCAGAACCGTCCCCGCCGTCCTATTATTCAAGGTTGTACTTTGCCTGGCTGTCCTGGGGGCGCTCCACCGGGTAATCCCCGCTGAAACAGGCCAGGCACTGGTCTGACTGGCCCAGGGCTTTAAGCATGCCTTCCCTGCTCAGGTAGTGCAGGCTGTCAGCGCCTATGTGCTCCCGGATTTCCTCAACCTGCTTTTGGGTAGCGATGAGTTTCTCCCGCTCAGCCGTATCGATGCCGTAATAGCAGGGATAGAGCACCGGCGGCGAACACACCAGCATATGGACCTCGGTGGCTCCCGCTTCCCGCAGCATCTGCACCAGCTTGGAACTGGTAGTACCCCGCACGATGGAATCGTCCACCATAATCACCCGCTTACCCTCAATCACCCGCTGGTTGGCGTTGAGTTTCAGCCTTACCGCCAGGTCCCTCAGTTCCTGGGTGGGCTGGATGAAAGTGCGCCCGATATAGCGGTTCTTAATCAGTCCCTCTTCAAAAGGGATGCCGGATGTGGCTGAATAACCCAGGGCAGCTCCCTTGCCCGAATCAGGCACGGGGATGACGATGTCGGCCTCGATGGGGGCCTCTTTCGCCAGCCGGACCCCCATCTGCCGTCTGGCCCAGGAGACATTAATGCCGTCGATGGTGCTGTCCGGCCGGGCAAAATAGATATATTCAAAAATGCAGAAGGACTTCCGCGCCGATTTCAGCGCCTGGAAGGAGATCAACCCCTTCTCATCCACCATCACGATCTCGCCGGGTTCCACATCACGCACAAAGGTTGCTCCGACCGTATCCAGGGCGCAGGATTCAGAAGCCAGAATATAGTTATCCTGCAGCTTGCCAATGCAGAGAGGCCTGAATCCATGGGGATCACGCATCCCGAACAGCTTGCCCCCGGCCATGACCAAAAGGCTGTAAGCCCCCTTCAGGTCAATCATGCATTTCATCAGAGCCTCTTCCAGGCTGCTCTGGCTGTAGCGGGCGATGAGGTTGACAATCACCTCGCTGTCCGTGGTGGTCTGGAAAACCGACCCGGTCCGCCCCAGGGAATCCCTCAGTTCGGCGGTGTTGGTCAGGTTGCCGTTATGCGCCAGGGAAAGCATGCCTTTCAGATAGCGGAAAACGAGGGGCTGAGCATTTGCCACATGGCTTGAACCCGTGGTGGAATAGCGCACATGTCCTATAGCCATTTTCCCCTTTAGCCCCTGCAGAATGTCATTGGAAAAAACCTCAGCTACCAGGCCCATATTTTTGTGGACCTCAATCCCCCTGCCGTCGGACACTGCAATCCCGGCGCTCTCCTGACCCCGGTGCTGCAGGGCATAAAGGCCATAGTAGGTAATTCGGGATACATCCATTCCCGGCGCGTAAATCCCAAACACTCCGCATTCCTCTTTGGGCTTGTCATCAAACCACGGGTCTGTTCTGTCTTCCACTCTGCTCCCCCTTTCCCGTCTGAACAGGACTGAATAGTCAAGCATATCCGGCAAAGTCCTTTGCCAGGTTTGCAGCGCCATATTTCGAGCAGTTCCATTCTCCGCAGCGCTAACAAATGCCGGCAGGTTCTGTCTCTCAGTATCCCAAATACCTCTAGTCTCACTTTTAGTCCAATACCCGTTTCAGCCTTTGGTATACTTCGATGTAAGCTTCCTCCACCTTGCCCAGGTCGCGGCGGAAGCGGTCCTTGTCCAGCTTGTCCCCTGTCTCCATGTCCCAGAAGCGGCAAGTATCCGGGGAAATTTCGTCACCCAGGATGATCTCGCCTTTGTGCCTGCCAAACTCCAGTTTGAAATCGACCAGCTCGATGCCCGCTTTGGCCATGATTTCCTGCAGCACCCGGTTTACCTTAAGTCCCAGCTCCCTGAGTACTGCCAGTTCTTCAGGCTTTGCCGCCCCCAGGACGGCAATATGGGAATCGTTCACCAGCGGGTCCCCCAAAGAATCATCTTTGTAGTAAAACTCTACCACGGCGAATGGAAGCTTGCGCCCTTCTTCAAAACCGAGGCGCTTGGCCAGGCTGCCAGCGGCGATGTTTCTTACCACAACCTCGATTGGAATGATTTCCAGGCCCTTGACCAGCATCTCCCGGTCTCCGGTCAGTTCTACCATGTGGCTGGGGATTCCGGCCTTCTCCAGTTCGGCAAACAGCATGGCCGAAATCTGGTTATTATAGTAGCCCTTGTCCGCAATGGTTCCTCTCTTTTCACCGTTGAAGGCTGTGGCATCGTCCTTATAATCTACCAGGTACAAATCCGGGTCGTCGGTCTTGTATACCTTTTTGGCTTTCCCCTCATAGATCTGCTCCAGTTTTTTTACCACCGTAATTCCCTCCCTGTTCTCAGGCCATTACCCCGGTCCGGCGGAGTATGTAGTCCACATGCTTGGTGTGATAACTGTAGTCAAACAGTCCCTCAACCTCGCTGGAGCTCAGGAAAGCCATGACTTCCCCGTCCCGCAGGATCAAATCCTTAAACATTTCCTTGCTGTTCCATGCTTCCAGGGAGTTGCGCTGTACCAGGGCATAAGCGTCCTCCCGGGCCATTCCCTTCTCGATCAGGCTCAGCACCACCCTTTGGGAGAAAATCAGTCCCAGGGTCTTATCCAGGTTAGCTCGCATGTTTTCCGGATAGACCGCAAGATTTTTTACCACACCGGTGAATTTCACCAGCATATAGTCTAAGGCCATGGTGCTGTCCGGCATGATTATCCTCTCCACCGAAGAATGGCTGATGTCCCGTTCATGCCACAAAGCCACATTCTCCAGGGCGGCAAGAGCATTGCCCCGGAGAACCCGGGCCAGGCCCGACACCCTTTCACCCAGAATCGGGTTTTTCTTATGGGGCATGGCTGACGATCCCTTTTGCCCTTTGGCAAAAGGCTCCTCCACTTCATGGATATCCGTTCTCTGCAGGTTGCGCAGCTCGGTGGCAAACTTGTCCAGAGAGGAAGCGATCACCGCCAAGGTTGTGAGATATTCGGCGTGCCGGTCCCGCTGCAGGACCTGGGTGGAGGCCGGAGCGGGGTTTAGACCCAGCTTTTCACACACATATTCTTCCACCGCCGGGTCAATATTGGCAAACGTGCCCACAGCGCCGGAAATCTTGCCCGTCCGCACCGCTTCCCGCGCATTTTCCAAGCGCCGGATATTGCGGTTCACTTCATCAAACCAGAGGGCAAATTTCAACCCCAGGGTAACGGGTTCAGCGTGGATGCCGTGGGTTCTGCCCATCATCATGTAATCTTTGTATTTGACAGCCTGGTCTTTCAGCACCTGGGCCAGATCCCGCAGCCGGCCCAAGATGATGCCTGCGGCTTCAACCAGCTGCAGGGACAGAGCAGTGTCCAGAATATCCGATGATGTCATGCCGAAGTGAATATATTTGGCCTCATCGCCCACATTTTCAGCCACATTGGTCAGAAAGGCGAGCACGTCGTGGCGGGTCACCTCTTCTATCTCCGTAATCCTGTCAACCTGGAAAGCGGCCTTTTCCCTGATCACTTTTACTGCTTCCGCAGGGACCTTCCCCAGCCTGGCCCAGGCTTCACAGGCCAAAATCTCAATCTCCAGCCACTTGCGGAAACGGTTTTCATCCGACCAGATCGCCGCCATTTCCGGCAGTGTATAACGTTCGATCAACTTACAGTTCTCCTTTCAAATCGTGCTTGACCATTCTGACTCCTGACTCCTGAATTCTGACTTCTGACCCTTAAAACCAGCCCCAGAGTCTTAATAGTTCCTCCAGCCTTTTTCCTGCAGTTTTTGGTTTTTAGCCTCTACCTCCAGGCTGAGCCTCGCTTTGTAATCCAGGACCTTTTGGCGGCATTCAGGGTATTTTACGCCCAAAATCTCCACCGCCAAAATGGCGGCGTTTTTAGCTCCGTCCACTCCCACGGTAGCTACAGGGACTCCGCTCGGCATCTGCACGATGGCGTAGAGCGCGTCAAGTCCGCTCAAAGCTCCGCTTTTTACCGGCACTCCGATTACCGGCAAAGCCGTGCTGGCAGCGATTACGCCGGGAAGGTGGGCTGCGGCGCCGGCGGCCGCCACGATTACTTCTAGGCCCCGTTCCGCCGCAGTTTCGGCATATTTGGCGGTCTGGACAGGAGCGCGGTGGGCCGAGGAGATGACAACCTCATAAGGTACCTCAAACTCCTCCATTACCTTCATGGTCTCACCCATCAACTTAAGATCCGAGTCGCTGCCCATTACAATCCCCACTAAAGGCACTTCTACTCCCTCCATTACCAATGATACATCATAATTCGACCGACGGAAAACAAGAAGCCCGGGCGGATAGATTTCACGTTTTTGGGGTGAGTGAAACCTACCCGTCTGGGCTTTTATCCCTCCGGTGTAGCCGGGCAAGGCTCCCGGCCTGTGCCACTTGGACCCGCAAATTATTATTTGCAACAGCAAATAAAGGTATCCCTCAGGGGAACCCTAGGCACACTTTCGCTCATAGTCAGGCCGTTTACGGCAGCCCGGTAGAAACTTGCGGACCATATTACCGCGATTATACGAACCTGTATGAAATTTTATCCACTTTTATTTTAACAGCCTGCCGGCGCCGGGTCAAGAAATAAGGCGAACAATGTTTTTGTTTTTTACAAATAACGTTCGTCTTAGTTGCGATTGGACGTTACTTGACAACCCCCTGCAGCAGCAGGATGGCGAAGATGACCGCCACAATGAAGCGGTATACCGCAAAAGGAGTAAGATTTACTCTCTGCAGCAACCGTAAGAACCACACAACCGCGAACCAGGCGACAATGAAGGATACGATAAAGCCCACAGCCAGGAAGAACAGGTCGCTGCGGTCAAAAATCCCGATGTGTTTCACCAGGGAAAGCCCGCTGGCGCCAAACATTATCGGGATGGCCAATATAAACGAAAACTCTGCTGCCGTCTTCCTGTCCATACCTGTCATAAGTCCGAAAGAGATGGTAGCGCCCGAACGGGAAAATCCGGGCCACAGCGCCAGGCACTGGGACAATCCCACCCCAAAAGCCTGAGCGTAAGATATCTGGTCCAGATTTTTTGTTCTGGCCCTGCCGGCCCTGCGCTCGGCGTAAATCATCATAATCCCACCGGCAACCAGGCCAATCAGCACCGTTGCGGGAGAAAACAGATACTTGTCAATGTACTTTTCAGCCGCAAAGCCAATAACTGCTGCAGGTATGCAGGCAATGATCAGGTGCAAGAGGTTCAAGCCCCCGGCTTTGCGAGGCGCAAGGGCAAAGAGGCTTAACACCCTTTTCCAGTAAAGAATCAGCACTGCAAGAATTGCTCCCAGTTGGATAACTACCTCAAAGGTTTTGGCCTTCTCCCCTTCAAACCCCAGCAGGGAACCTGCCAATATCAGGTGGCCTGTCGAAGATACAGGGATAAATTCCGTCAACCCTTCGACTATCCCTTGAATGAGCGCCACTGTCCAATGTCCCATATTTCCTTTTTAACCCCTTCCCTGGCGTACTGGGTTAATTATACTCTATAACCCCTTCTGCTGCCAGTACCGCCAGAACAACCGGGTCAAGAGACGAGTCAGTCAGGAACAGTTCCCGACTGACTCAATTGCGCACCTCTGGATAATCCTGCCCGGCCCCGGCAAAACATACACCTGCCGCACTTGACTTTATTTGGGCCTGCTGATTCTTGCTTTTAAAGTCATAACAGATTTTTTCACCAGGCGCCTTTTTAGTTTTTTA